>CACYDO010000220.1 GCA_902773165.1 uncultured Ruminococcus sp.
ATCAGACAAATCGAAAAGGATATGCCGAAAAACGACGATCACACCGAATATTACAGCTTTGCCGAGCCGTTCGAGAAGATCTTGTTTGCAAGCCTTTACAAAAACAGCAAAACGGTGAAAAACACGCTCCTGCCCTACTCCGCGATCTACCTTACTCACGGCAGTCTGCTTTGCGAGGAAAAACGATTTCTCGACGCGCGCGCCGCTATGGAAAAGGCACGGCGGTGGAATCCCGTCAGCGCGGACGCTTGCTTCGGCTACATGGAAACGCTTAAAGCTGTAGGCGAAACCGAAAAGCTCTTTGATATGGCAAAGGCAACCTTCCGCTGCTCCTACAAGCGGAAATCCATTGCTCACTGTTACAGAAATCTCGGCTACTGCTTCACCGAAATGGGACTTTTAAAGCCTGCCGTAAGCTGCTATTTTGAAAGCCTCATTTACGACAGAATGAACAAGGCGGCGCTTTCGGAGATCATTTACATACAATCTATCTCCGAGGAGCATTTCAAAACTCCGTCTAAGGAGTTTTTTAAAGCCTGCGCGGAAAAATACGGCTTTCCGTCAGGTGCGTCGAACGAGGTCATATCCGCCGCGCTTTCCGGTGGGCAATATCTGCTTGACAACAACAACAAGGAAGGCGCTGTGTACTGCTACAATATTGCTTATCAGCTGACCGGGGATAAGGATCTGAGGGAGATTGTCCGCAGGTTGAAGGAGGAGTAAACAAATTACCACTGGTTTATTCAACGACGCGCCTTTGCCTGCCGGCGCCGGGCGCTCGCCCGGTCACGGTCATGTAAGTGTAAAATATTAGTGGGCGACCCAAAACGCGGAGACCAACTGACCGTCACGACAAAGCAAAATCGGAACTGCCTCCGGGCGCTCGCCCGGTCATTTTTTGATTGCAATTTGGATGGGGATATGGTATAATTAGGGTGTGTATGTGCGGCTGATGGGGCTGCTTGTATATAATATACAATTTTTTCGAAAGGCGGTGGGCAAATGAGCGCTAAAGTTACGCTTCTTGCCTATACTCCAATGCCGGAGCAGACAGTTGCTATGGCTGCTAAGCTCTGCTACTCAAAATCAGATATCTCCGACGTCCGCGAAGGGCTTACGGAAGAAAAAACTGCTGCGTTCCTCGATATGCTCTCTTCTTTGGGTCATCAAAGCCCCATTGAGCACGCTTCCTTTACCTTCGGTATCGAGGGGATCTCGCGCGCCTGCTCACATCAGCTCGTGCGCCATAGGATCGCTTCTTACAGTCAGCAGTCGCAGCGGTACGTTGACGGCTCTTCGTTTGAGTTTGTTACTCCCCCGAAGATCGCCGATTCTCCCGAGCTGACAAAGCTGTATAACGACGCTCTCGATACGGAAATGAAAGCGTATGAAACGCTGCGCTGCGGTCTTATCGCCGCAAATATCCGCGAGTATATAATATTGAACGGCGAAAAATTCTCCGTCGATCTTCTGGGTATGAATAACGATGAGCTTATTGAAGCTTTCCGCTCTCTCGATAAGAAAACCTATTCGGCATTTGAAAAACAGGCGAATGAGGACGCAAGATTTATCCTGCCTAACGCCTGCACGACGAAAATTATCTGCACCTTCAACGCGCGCAGCCTGCTCAACTTTTTCGAGCACCGCTGCTGCAACCGCGCTCAGTGGGAGATCAGAGATGTTGCGCATCAAATGCTTCTTCTCGTTAAGGAGGTCGCTCCGCATATCTTCTCAAAAGCAGGGCCCGGCTGCCTTTACGGCGCTTGCCCCGAGGGTAAAATGTCGTGCGGCAGAGCTAAGGAAATGAGAGAAAAATTCGCAGATCTGTAATTACTGATCCTAAGTACGCTCAGTATAATAAAACAAATATGCTTAACGGAAATGGTGATGTATGAACGGAAAATTAATCGTTATCGAAGGGCTTGACGGCAGCGGAAAGGCTACGCAGACCGCCCTTTTGTGCGAACATCTGAAAAAAATGGGGATAGCTTTCGAAAAGCTGTCCTATCCGAATTACGACAGTCCGTCTTCGGCGCTTGTGAAAATGTATCTCGGCGGAGAGCTTTCACATGACCCGAACGACATAAACCCCTACGCGGCGGCGGCATTTTATGCTGTTGACCGCTGTGCGGACTATATAAAATATCATCGGAATAAATACGAAAACGGCGCGCTCTTTGTTTCAGACCGCTACGCGACATCAAATGCCGTGTATCAGACTTCAAAGCTGCCGAAAAGCGAATGGCGCGCTTACTTAAACTGGCTCGACGATCTCGAATATTCCAAGCTGGGCGTTCCGCGCCCCGATATCGTGATATATCTCGATATGGACGTCGGAGTTTCGCAGAAGCTTCTTTCTTACCGCTACGGCGGTGATGAAACGAAGAAGGATATTCACGAGGCTAATGTCGGATTTCTCGAAAAATGCCGCGAAACTGCGCTGTATGCAGCCGATGTTCTCGGCTGGACAGTCATTCGCTGCGACGACGGCGTATCCCCGAGATCGGTTGACGATATCGCCGAAGCGGTAGCAAATGCGGCGTGCGGTGTAATTGAATAAACAATTACCGAAAAAAATTTAGCGGAGGTAATAAACATGGTATATGTATTTCTTGCAAACGGCTTTGAAGAAACGGAAGCTATCGCTCCCATAGATATTCTCAGAAGAAGCGGCGCGGACGTTAAGACTGTCGGCGTCGGCGGAAAAGCGGTAACAAGCTCGCATAACGTCACGGTGCTTGCCGATCTCGAAGAAAACGAGCTGACAACAGACGGACTTGAAGCCGTTATTCTTCCCGGCGGTATGCCCGGAACGCTTAATCTTGAAGCTTCAAAAACGGTGCAGAGCTTCATCAGCTATGCAGCGGAAAACGGTCTTGTTCTCGGAGCTATCTGCGCAGCGCCTTCTGTTCTCGGTCACAGAGGTCTGCTTGAAGGCAAAAAAGCTACGTGCTTCCCCGGATTTGAAAAAGACCTTCTCGGCGCAAAGGTCACAGATCTGCCGGCTGTAACGGACGGCAGCATCATCACGGGCAAGGGCGCAGGCGCGGCAATTGAATTTGGTCTTGCTCTGAGCGCAAAGCTCTGCGGCGAGCAGACAGCCGACAAAGTAAGGAAGTCTATGCAATGCCCGTAAGCAGCGAGATCAAGGCTCAGAAAAATGAGCTAAGAGCAGGCATGAAGAAAATGCGCCGTGAGCTTGACATCGAGAAAAAAGCCGATCTGGACGCCGACATTCAAAGCCGCGTGCTGGCGCACAGAAGCTACATTTACGCCGATGTTATCTTCACCTACGTTTCGACCGGAAATGAGGTTGACACCTTTGGCATTATCCACGCGGCGTGGGCAAGCTCCAAACGCGTGGCAGTTCCGAAATGCGAGAAGGATTCAAATGAAATGCGCTTTTATATCATAGAAAGCGAAAACGACTTAAAACCGGGTTACTTCGGCATTCTTGAACCCGATACAGAAAAATGCCGCGAAGAAACAAATTATTCGCGCGGACTTTGTATCGTACCGGGACTTAGCTTTGACGCAGAGGGCTATCGCCTGGGCTACGGAAAGGGCTATTACGACCGCTTTCTGAAGCAGTTCGGCGGCACATCGGTAGGTCTTTGCTACAGCAGCGGCGTTAAGTGGAAGCTTCCGCGCAGCGCATACGACGTACCCGTTGACATCATTTCAACAGAAAGATATTTAAGAAATGTTTGAACGCTGTTCAGCCTATCATCGGGATATACTGACGACGAGGTGCAGCTGTAAAAGTATTCCGAATAACAGACGGGTTCGCCCGAGACAACGGAAAGGATATTCTGAAATATGAGTGACGAAAAACATTCCAATGACGAGCTTGAACGCAAGATTGAAGCCAACAGGAAGAAAAAGGTAGACAGCTTCAAGCTCAATATCGACGATATAGACGACGACTCAAACGACGACATCATTTTCCCCGACGATGACGACGATCTCATTGACGATTCTGCCGGTACTTCTCTCGGCGAAGAGGAGGAGTTCTCTCTGCCCTCGCGAAACGCCGACGACGATGAGCGCCGTTCTGCAAGAGAAGAGGAAAAGCGCCGCAAAAAGGCTCTTAAAGAGGAACGCCGCCGCAAAAAGCGCAAGGCTAAGAAAAACGGCTGCGTATTCAGAGTAGTGTGGCTTGTGCTTGTGCTTATTCTTGGCGTATTTCTTGCGCAGTTCCTGCTTGTCGGAATCAACGATCTGTTAGGCAGAAACCGCGGCGATGAAGAAAAGATAATTATCAGAGTTCCTGCCGACGCCAATGTTGACGAGATCACTTCTTTGCTTTACCAGAACGGCGTTATCAGCAGCGAGTCTTATTTCAAGCTTTACGCGAAAATGACTAAGGGCGATGATCTGGTATTTACGCAGGGTTCCTACGAGCTTACAAACAATATGGACTACGAAGCGATCATCAACTATCTGCAATCGAACGCAAACCGCGTCGATACGGTAGAGATACGTTTCCCCGAGGGCATGACCATTCTTGAAATTGCCGACAAGCTCGCCGAAAACAAGGTTTGCGACAAGGACGAATTCCTCAATCTGTGCAATTCCGATTATTTTGACGAAGACTTTACGTTCCTCTCGGCAGACCGCCCGAAGGTATCCCAGACTTACTACAAGCTTGAGGGCTACCTCTTCCCCGATACCTACGAGTTCTATCAGGGAGAAAATCCGACAACGACGATCTATCGTTTCCTTAACAACTACGAAAGCAGAATGTACTACACGAAGCAGCGTCTTGAAGTCAAGGAAAAGGAAGAAGACACCTACGACGACGGTCCGAAGATCAAATATGACGAATACGGCAACATCATGTACGATGAAAACGGCAACGTCATCTACGAAACAGACACCGACAAGAGAAAAACAAAGAAATACGAGAAGCTTACCATCGAAGAGCAGGCTAAGAAAAAGGGCATGACGATGGACGAGCTTATTATCCTTGCGTCGATGATACAGTCCGAGGCAGCGAATACCGACGATATGTACAACGTATCCTCCGTATTCCACAACCGTCTCGATACGCTTAAAAACGACGGCTACTCCGCATACAGCGAGTACATCAAGGGTAATCTTGATTCCGACCCGACGATCTACTACCCATACAAAAAGACAACGGCGCCGGCTAATTTCAGCGGCAACTACAACACCTACAAATCTTCGGGACTTCCGGCAGGCGCTGTCTGCAACCCGGGAATGGACGCCATCAAAGCAGCTCTTTACCCGAACGATACGACTTACTACTACTTCTGCCACAAGGCTGCTACGGAAGAAAGCGCTGCCGAGGCGTACTACGCAACGACGAGCGACCAGCACCAGTACAACCTTTCCCGCGCAGGACTTCTTGATTAAGGAACGATCAATATGACA
>CACYDO010000221.1 GCA_902773165.1 uncultured Ruminococcus sp.
CTTATGAATGAGCAGAGAAGGCTTGGTGCGCAGTTTGAAATGAAGACGACAGCCACGATCCTTGTTATTTACGGAAATAAGTACAGGGTCGCTCACATAGGTGATTCGCGCGTGTATCATTTTCGCAAGTATAAAATGCTTTCACGGACGCTCGATCACAGCGTTCCGCAAATGCTTGCCCTGGCCGGAGATATTAAAGAAAAACAAATTCGCAGTCACCCCGATAGAAACAGGCTGCTGCGAGTTATGGGCGTCGCGTGGGACAGCCCTCGTTATGAACTGGCGGACGAGGGAGAGTTGAAAAACGGCGACGCTTTTTTGCTTTGTTCGGACGGTTTCTGGGAGCCGATCACCGAAAAAGAAATGTGTAAGGCGCTAAAAAAAGCTTCCGGCGCTCATGCATGGCTCGATTCCATGCAGCAAACTGTTCGTAAAAACGGCGAGGGTACCAATATGGATAATTTCAGCGCTATAGCCGTTATTTGCACAGATAATTGATCGTCATTTTGATAGGATATAAAAACGGATGGAGTTGTCATTATGAAAATAGTCAGATGTACAAAGGTAAAAAATCATTTTTATGATTCTGATAAATATGAATCCTGCCCTCATTGCGGCGGAAGTGCAGCACCTGCAAAAAGCAGCAAAAAATCCTTCTTCGGCAAAAGCGAAAAGACTCAGCCGCCTGCTGCAAAGCCTGCAAATCCGCCTGCGCCTAATTACGTTCAGCAGCAAAACGATGCAACTCAGTTTATGCCAATAGAGGACAGACCTTATTCCATGCCGCCGCAGCAAAATGCACCCGCACCTTCGCAGCAGGGAGGAGCTTACGCAGCTACGGTGTTTATGCCGATAGAGGAAAGACCTTATACTGTTCAGCCTTCAAATCCAGCTCCTGCGAGCGATATGAACGATGTAACGCAGTTTATGCCGATGGACGCTGAACCCGATCCAAGTGATGTTACTCAGTTCATGCCGATGAATGACGATTTTTACGATCCGAGCGAAGTCACTCAGTTCATGCCCATGGGTGACGATATGTTTGATTCAAGCGAAGTTACGCAGTTTATGCCTATGGACAACTATATGTCCGCGCAGTCTTCGCTGCAATTTTCTTCTGTCGAAGAGGCTAAATACCTATCTGCCGACGAGGAAAAGCTCAGAACAGCTGGACTTCGCGATGTGCACATCGAAAATGTAACAATAGAGCCGGTTACAGGCTGGCTTTCGGTAATATCGCCATCGTCTGCCGATAGGGGCAGATCGTTTACGCTGAAAAGCGGCGGCAATACCATCGGCAAAGGAAAATCTGCCGATGTGTTACTTGCCCATGATCCTACTCTCTCGGGAGAAGCCGACGCTATGATAATTTATGATCCTGAGGATAGGCTGTTCTTTATTCAGCCGATTCAGAATACGGCTCATATCCGACTCAACGGCAGACTCATCAACATGACCTCTGAGCTTGCGCCGTATGACAGAGTAGTTGTCGGAAACACAGAGATGGTATTCGTTCCGCTTTGCTGTGAAAAATTTTCTTGGGAGAATTGATGGTGAATAACAATGATAAGATGTAATAATTGCTTTGAACTGATGGACGAAAGCAGCTATGCCTGCCCGAATTGCGGATACGTACATGGAAATCCTCCGAAGGAGCTTTTTCACCTTTTTCCCGGCAGCGAGCTTGCAGACAGATACATTATAGGTGAAGTACTTGGCTTCGGCGGCTTTGGTATCACCTATAAAGCATGGGATAAAAAGCTGGAAACAATAGTCGCCGTAAAGGAGTTTTACCCGAGCGGTATCGTTAACCGTGTTCCAGGTGACAAAAATGTTATTATTTATGCGAAAAAGAGAGAAAATGAGTTCTATTTCGGTAAGGATCGTTTCCTGGAGGAAGCGAAAAATATGGCGAAATTCAACTCCGAACCGAATATTATAAATGTATTTGAATATTTTGAGGAAAACCATACTGCATACATCGTTATGGAGTATCTTGACGGTATATCCCTGAAATCATTTTTACAGGATAACGGAGGTATGCTTGATGTTGAATCTGCTTTGCAGATCACCGAGGCAATAGCAAAGGCGCTGAGTACAATTCACAGCAAAGGAATAATTCACCGCGACGTCAGCCCCGATAACATATTTATGTGTTTAAGCGGCGAGATCAAGCTGATCGACTTTGGTGCGGCGCGATTCTCACAAGATGAAAACAAGATGATGACTATCATCTTAAAGCCCGGCTTTGCTCCGCCCGAGCAGTACGAAAAGGTCAATAAGCAGGGACCGTGGACGGACGTTTACGCTCTTGGCGCGTCGCTTTACTATACGATCACGGGAAAAAAGCCTGAGGAATCCACAAACAGAAAGATCAATGATACGCTTCCGTATCCTCATGAGATCAACCCCGAAATTCCTGTTTTCCTGAGTAACACTATAATGAAAGCAATGGCGGTTGACGTTCAGTTCCGTTTTAAGAACGTGCAGGAATTCCTTGACGCAATTCATCAGCAGGTAACGGTTTTGCCTGTTGCAGTCGAGAAAAAGAAGAGAAAAAGAAGACGTAATATCGGTCTTTCTGTCGCTCTTTTTGTTATTCTTGCAGGTGCAGCAATGACCGCGTTTGAGTGGTCAAGCGAGAAAAAAGAAGCAGAGCTTGAACCATGCGAGATCACAATGTGGTATGAAATGAGCTCTGACGAAGATCTTGCGTCAGGCGAGCAGAACGCATATCAGTCTATTGTTGACGAATTTACAAGCGACGATCTTTACCCTGATGTGAAGATCAATATACAGGGCTTTACACATGACGAATATGTAGAAATGCTTAAAACCAGCGAAGAGCTGCCGAATCTTTATGAGCTTGTAGACGATGACCCCGACCAGACGGAGATCAACGGTGAAATCCTGCCCCTGGACGAGGTCTATGAATCGGATATATTTAAAAATACCTCCCTGCTTCGATTCGCAGAGAGCTATTACGGAAACAGGAATTATCTGCCGCTCGGTTTTAACGCGCCTATTATTTTCGAGAATAAAACTCTTATTGAAGATGACAGCGATATAAAATCGGTTGACGCGATCTCAAAGCTTCCGGAATCGGGCGAGGGATTTGTCCACGATGACGAAGCGCATGAGAAAATGTTTGGCAAGGAAGATGGTTCGCCCGATCAGAACGCTAAGAAAAGCTTTGTCGGCGGCAATGCTGATTTTTACGGAACTATGACTAACAATTACCGCGATGTTAACGGCAGTTTGCCCGGTCAGTTTTCTATTATCAGATATGACGCAGATAAGATCTACTGTGAATATTCAAATGTATGGGCGGCTAAAAAGATCGATGAGGATCAGGACAAGGCAGCGATCAGACTTTTGATGTTTATGCTTAACAACAGCTCACAGGACAAAATGCATATCCGTAATCAGAGTGAAAATCTGCCTGTTAATGAAGATATGATAAAAATAATGGTTGACAGTAACCCCGATTTTGACGGCTTCTTCGATAATAAGGATAAGTATGTATTTGAAAAATAAGGTGATCCTATGAAACTATGTATGGGCTGCATGGAGCAGTATGACGATGAATTGACCGTATGCCCTCACTGCGGATTTGTGGAAGACACAGAATCCGACAACCCGCTTCACATGCAAACGGGAACTATCCTCGCTGAGCGCTATATTATCGGCAAGGTTATAGGCTACGGCGGCTTTGGCGTAACGTATATCGCGAAGGATGTTCTGCTTGATACGAAGGTCGCCGTAAAAGAGTATCTGCCGAGTGAGTTTGCAACGCGTATGAACGGAGAAACAGAGGTGAGCGTTTACAGCGGCGAAAAGGGCGAGCAGTTTTATGACGGTAAGAAAAAGTTTGTAGACGAGGCAAAGAAGCTTGCAAAATTCCACTCAGTTTCCGGAATTGTAAAGATCTTCGACAGCTTTGAGTACAATAATACCGCGTACATAATCATGGAGCTGCTTGAAGGCGAAACTCTTGCACAAATGCTCAAACGCGAAAAGAAAATTCCCGAAGACAGAGCCGTGGAAATGATTCTTCCCGTCATAGAAGCTCTCAGCAATGTGCATAAGGACGGAATCATTCACCGCGATATCGCACCGGATAATATTTTTATTACGAAGTCGGGCGACGTAAAGCTTATAGATTTCGGCGCGGCGCGCTATGCAACGACTACCCACAGCCGTTCTCTGACCGTTATAATCAAGCCGGGTTTTTCTCCGGAGGAACAGTACCGCAGCCGCGGCGATCAAGGTCCTCACACGGACGTTTATTCCGTTGCCGCAACTATGTACAAAATGATAACGGGGCAAACGCCGCCCGACGCCATTGAGCGCAGAGCGTTTTTCGAGAATAAGCAAAAGGATATACTCGTACCGATGACGAAATACGTTCACGATATCGAGGAGAACCACGAAACGGCTATCCTTAATGCTCTGAATATAAAAATAGAAGACCGTACTCCCGATATGGATACGTTTTTTACCGAGCTTACAAGTACAACGCCCGTTAAAAGAAAAACCGGAACTATCAAGCGCATTGACGTTATGCGCTGGCCGTTATGGGCGAAAATAACCGTTCCGACAGCGGCGGCGGTAATCGCAGTTTTCATGATATTGCTTGTAACCGGTGCTATTCCGATAGGACGGAATCTTAATGTTCAGTCGGTGATCGGCGAAAACGAAATACGAGTACAAAAGCTTGTCGGAGATACATTCAGTGAAGCGGAGGATAAATGCAAGGACTTAACGCTGATACAATCGGGAAAAAGATTTTCCGATAAGGTACAGGAAAACCTGATAATGTATCAGAGTATACCGAGCGGCTCAGTCGTTGCAAAGAACTCCGTTATCAAGGTTTACGTAAGCTCCGGAAAGATCGTACAGCCGATCCCAAACGTTATCGGTATGGATAAGGATCAGGCAGAAAGTCTTCTCAAAGAAGCAGGATTTTCCGTAAAGACGAAGGAGGAATACAGCGACGTTATCGCCGAGAACTGCGTTATCGAGCAAAGTCCCGATTCCTCTACAGATTTCCACGGCGAAATTACTTTGACCGTATCAAAAGGCAGAGATCCTCAGAATGCTGTGGAGTTAAGCTCCGAAACGCCCGACTTTAAGGGAATGAAGTTCGATAAGGTTTTAGAGGAAGCCAAAAGCAAAAATATAATGATAAAAGTATCCGAGCGAAAATACAGCAAGGAGTTTGAGAAAAACGCTGTAATATCCCAAAGCTCAGACGGCGGCATTGTCGAGCTTGTCGTTTCATTGGGATATGATGAAATGACCGTTCCCGATGTAGTATCTCAGACCGAGCGCGATGCGATCGCCCTTTTGCGCGGAAGCGGTTTCAAATATAAGGTTACATATCAAAAGAGCGATTCGGCCGATAAGGGAGTAGTCATTTCTCAGAAAACAGAGCCGGGAGCTAAAGCAGCTCCCGAAACAGAGATAGAAATCGTAGTCAGCTCCGGTTCGGAGGAGTTCAAAATTCCCGACGTAGTCGGTTTGAGCTTTGACGAAGCATTGAGCACTCTTTCCGAAAAAGGTCTTGCTGTTGCGATAAGCCTTAAACAGGACAAGAGAAAAACTGAAAAAACCGTTTTGGCGCAGTCGCCCGAAAAGGAAAGCAAAGCTGTTGCCGGCGACATGGTAATACTGACCGTGTCTACCCACGGTGAAGTAGTCGAAATGCCGAACGTAACGGGCAAAACGCAGAGCGACGCCGAAAAGATATTAAAGGACAAGGGCTTTAAGGTCAAAGTCGAAACAGACGAAAACAGTGCTCTGAAAAAAGGCATAGTATCTATGCAGTCTCCGGCCGAGAAAATAGGCGAAGCAAAGGGCGCAGAGGTCACTATTTGGGTAAGCAAAGGAAATTCAGAGGAGCAATCAGGCAGCAGCAAGGTGGCTTCCTCGAAGACGAGTACGTCAAGCGCCGTTGATAATGCTGATCCTACGACAGCTGATGATAATAACGAAGAAGAACAAAACGCCGAAACATCTAATACCGGTACAAGTGGCAGTTCTAAAGGAAGCACAAGCAAAAAGCCGGGTAATACGTCTAATGAAAATACCGTCAGCACACAAAGCAAAAAGGAAAATGATAATACCGATCAAGGACCGGACTTTGAATCCGGAAATATCATAGCCGATGGCAACTGCGGTGCGCAGGGAGACAACGTAAAATACGTGCTGTACGAAAGCGGTAATATGTATATTTACGGCAGCGGCGATATGTATAATGGAGATGTGGAAACTCCTTTATTTGATGATACTGTTAGAGAATTTATTAAAAGTGTAGATATTGAGAATGGAATTACCTCCATAGGAGATTATGCGTTTAGTGGCTGCATCAGCCTAACGGAAATAACGCTCCCAGACAGTGTAATGAGCATAGGGGATGCTGTTTTTTGTGATTGCAGCAGCCTGACGACAATAACGCTCCCTGACAGCTTAACAAGCATTGGAGCTTGTGCGTTTAGTGGCTGCAGCAGCCTGACGATAATGAATTTACCCGAAAGTATGACTACGGTAGAGGATAATGTGTTTAGGAATTGCGCAAACCTTGAAATCATAAAACTCCATAGTGGAATTACAAGGGTAGGAGGGGGCGCGTTTGAAGCTTGTAATAATCTGTCGGAGGTATACTTTGAAGGAGATCTGCCTTTATTCTATGTTAATGACAAAGCTTTCGATGGCTTATCCATGAAGATCTGCTATCCCCGCAACAACCCCACATGGGACAACATAAACGAAGAAAACTGGAACGGAGGCGGAACACCCACCTTCGAACCATACGACCCGTAAGCTTGACACACATAACAAAAAAGGTGATGAAACATGAAACTATGCTTGGGCTGCATGGAGCAGTATGAAGATCAATTGACAGTTTGCCCACATTGTGGATTTCAGGAAGGAACAGAGTCCGATAATGCACTGCACATGGCAACAGGCTCTATCCTTGCCGACCGTTACGTCATAGGACGGGTTATCGGGTTCGGCGGCTTTGGCGTTACTTATATCGCCTGGGACGCGCTGCTTGAAATGAAGGTCGCTATTAAGGAGTATCTCCCCAGCGAATTTTCAACGCGTGTTCTCGGTCATAATGAGGTAACTGTTTTCGGCGGAGATAAGCAGGAGCAGTTCTCCGACGGTATGAGTAAGTTTATCGACGAAGCAAAAAAGCTTGCAAAATTCCACGCA
>CACYDO010000222.1 GCA_902773165.1 uncultured Ruminococcus sp.
AATAAATTATTATCATATATGAAACATGTAAACAATATTATAAAAGGGGTGTCTTTTTGGAAAGATTTCAAAGAACAGAAATAGCAAGCGGCGTTTACTTTAACACTATATTTGACGACCGCTTCAAAACAAGCCGTATTCTTGTTTCAATGCTGACAGATATCGACAAGGACAAATGCGCGTCTTATACCGCTGTAGCCGGTCTGCTTGTTCATTCTTGCAGAGAGTATCCTTCATTTTTGCAGCTCAGCCGCAAGCTTGATTCTCTGTACGGAACGACGCTTTCCGGTTCAAGCGGAAAAAGAGGAGATCTGCAGATGGTCAATATCTCCGCTGTGGGTATCAGCGATGATTATTCTCTTGACGGAGAATCGGTTTATGAGGAGATGGCGCGGCTGCTTTGCGGCGCAGTTTTTGAGCCGAATGTAATTGACGGAGCTTTTGCAGAGGAGGATTTCAGGCAGGAGCAGCGTCAGCTTATCGACGCGATAGACGCGCAGTTCAACGACAAGCGTATGTACGCAAAAAAGCAGTTTTTAGGCGTGATGTGCGCCGATGAAAAATACGGTGTGGATCTTTGCGGAACGAAGGAGCAGGTAAATGCGCTCACAGCTAAGGACGTTTACAACGCTTATCTGGAGCTTATTACAACAGCTCGCGTTGAGATAGTTTGCCTTTGCGCAAATAATACAGATAATGTTCGGGGGATATTTGCAGAGCGTTTTGCGTCCGTTAAGCGTGAGCCGAAATTCAGTGATTCGGTTGTCGTTCCCAGAGCGGAAAAAGTAAAGGAAAAAACAGAGTGTATCGACGTTGTTCAGTCGAAGCTCATTCTCGGATTCAGAACAGAATGCGCGAATCCCGACGAAAGAGTAGAAGCGGTAAAGCTTATGTCCGCTGTACTCGGAGGAACGGCTCATTCAAAGCTGTTCAACAACGTCCGCGAAAAGCTCAGCCTTTGCTATTACTGCGTTTCCTCGTATGACCCGGTAAAGGGTATAATGACGATAGAAAGCGGTGTTCAGAAGGAGAATATCGAAAAGACGAAGCAGGCTGTTCTTGCCGAGTTAGAAGAGATGAAAAAAGGCAATATCACCGACGAGGAGCTTGAAAGTGCAAAGCTGAGCATGTCGAATTCGTATCTGACCTCGGTCGATTCGTCGGCAGGTACGCAGGGCTGGTATCTTGCTCAGGTGCTCAGAGGTACGGAACGCACTCCGCAGCAGCAGGCTGAGATAATAGGCGCGATAACAAAGGAAGAAGTCGCGGCTGCTGCCAACCGTCTTACGCTCGACACAGTGTACGTGCTGACGGGAAATGATGAGGAGGGCGAATAAGATGGATATCAAAACGGTAGAAAGCAAGCTTGTAAAGGATAAATACTACGTTATCGACCACAGCTCAGGTCTTAAAATATTCGTTTACCCCAAGGAGGGTTATAAATCGACCTACGCTATTATCGGCACAAAATACGGCTCGGTCAATACGCGCTTTAAGGTAGACGGCGGAGAGGAGATCGCCGTTCCTGACGGAATAGCCCACTATCTCGAGCATAAGCTTTTTGAAAGCGAGGACGGAGACGCGTTTGCGCGATATGCAAAAACGGGCGCGAACGCCAATGCATATACCTCGTTTGAGAAAACGTGCTATCTTTTTTCGTGTACGGAAAAATTTGAAGAATCTCTGGAAATTCTTCTCGATTTCGTTCAGTCGCCGTACTTTACCGCTGAAACTGTTGCAAAGGAACAGGGGATTATCGGTCAGGAGATCAAAATGTACGACGATTCTCCGAGCTGGCGCGTTATGTTCAATACGCTTGTCGGAATGTATCAAAAGCACCCGGTAAGGATAGATATCGCCGGAACGGTGGAATCTATTGCCGAAATTACAGCCGAGAAGCTTTACGACTGCTATAACAGCTATTATAATCTTCATAATATGGCGCTTTGCGTTGCAGGAAATACGACTGTCGAGCAGGTCTTGAAGATCGCTGATAAAATGCTTAAACCAAGCGAAAAGCACACGGTCGAGAATATCTTTGAGGACGAACCGTATGAAGTCGGTCAGAAATGCGTTGAACAGAAGTTCCCCGTAACGATACCGATGTTCAACCTTGGATTTAAGGAGAAGATCGGCGGCGAGCCTATAGATTCAGCATGCACGGCATATACCGATATTCTGCTTTATGCACTTGCTTCGCAGTCTAGCCCGCTTTACAACAAGCTTCTTGATGAGAAGCTGATAAACGATTCCTTCGATTTTGAGCGTATGGAAGGTCCCGGATATGCGGCTATCCTCTTCGGTGGAGAATCGCGCGACCCGAAAAAGGCGGCTGAGATCATTAAGGAATATATCTCAAAGGCAAAGTCCGAGGGAATTCCGAAGGAGGAATTTGAGCGCGCAAAGAGAGCTGTTTACGGAAATATTATTTCAGATTTCAACTCTAACGAAAATATTGCAAATGTGATGATAGATATGGAGTTTGAGGGCAGAGAAATATTTGAGTATGTCAACGCGGCGGCAGACGCGTCGCTTGACGATATCAACGAAAGACTGTCACAGATTCTTGATGTCGATAACTGTACTCTTTCTGTCGTTTCGGGAGAATGATATGCAGTTCCGCTCCGCTTTAGCGGAGCGGTTTGCTTTTCTTGAGTAATAACAGAAATATCAATGTGATTTTATTAACGGGTTGCACACACGTACAGACTGCTTGATTCAAATAATGTGATGACAGTGTGAAGGACGAAAAAACAGTCAATTTTGCCAATTTTACATTAATTGTGTACCAAAAAAGGCAGGTTAGTCTTTGTTTATGAACAAATTGCACTAAATTTTAATGAACAATTTGGTAACGAAAAGAAAAGTTTGTACTCGTAATATATTGAATTTTCCATATAAATATGATACAATAATTAGTGAATTTCGGAGTTTTTTTACGAAGTCGGCTGTGCTTTCTGTACGATTTGTTGATTACAGCACACAGCAGGCAAAGAGAATAAATGCAGTTTGCCGCCGGCTTTTTTATGTTATTATCCGCATATTACCGAAAAGAAGAGAAAAGAAAACGAGTGCGGATAATAAACGGAAAGCTTCGTTACCGCGGTTACTGCCGCGATCTCAATTAAAACTATAAATCGCAGCCGTCGAAGCCGTAACGCGGTTTCCTACGTCCGGCGAGTGAAAGGATGATTTTTTCAGATGAGCTATTACAAGATAAAGTGTGTGTACTGCCTTGAGGATGTACCATCGTATTCGGCGCTTTACAGACTCAACGTAAACGACCTCGAATTCGGTTACACCGAACGTGACAGCGATAACTATTCTGTCGAAGATGACCTCGACGACAGCTTCTTCGGCAATGCTATGACCGGAATGGGCGGCGGCAACGATATGTTCAACTCGGGCAGCAGCGCAGGAGGAGATTCGCAGTACGTAACGGGCGCAGATCTGCAGAAGCATGCAGAGGCAGTAAAGGTTATCAACGCAAAGGGTCTTAAACTGCCGCGCTACATAAAAAGCGAAGACTGCATCGAAAAGGGTGCTCTCGTTCAGGGCTATGAAGTAAAGGGCCTTAAGATCGGCAGCAAGCTTTACGACGGTAAGCTGACGAGAAAATACTGCCCTCACTGCAAAAAGCGTCTTCTTGCCGAGGCAGGCTCTATTCCGATCTTTACGATCGCAATGCTCGGAAATTCCACAGCCGGAAAAACCGTATTCCTGACAATGCAGGCTTACGAGTATATTCACGGTAATTACGATACAAGCGTTCACAAGGGAAGAATCATTGTTAACTGGGTAGATTCTCACCTCGATGCAAACGAAACAGACGTTATCTATCAGAAGGCGGCTGCATTCGCAGAAACGGGCGAGTTTCCGTCAACAACACAGGTAATTCCTCCGCCGCACTGCTTAAAGGTAAGCTACCGTCCTATCACAGACGGTCAGATCGGCGATGAAAACATAACCACCTGCATACTCTGCTTCAGAGACGCTATCGGCGAGTTGTTCACACAGACCGGTGAGCAGACTCAGAGTGAGAACTACCAGAGAACAGTTCAGATCTGCCAGAGAGTAGACGGACTTCTCGTTCTCAACGATCCTTTTGCACTTACATTTACAAGACAGCAGCTTCCTGAGGTTATCGGTTCTTCTAAGGACCTTACTCATCAGGTAGCAATGTCCGGTACAGTTCAGAAGATCTTCTCTATTCTTGCAGAAAATGCAGCAGTAAAGAAGCCTACCGTTTGCCTTATGACAAAGTCCGATGAGCTTCTGTACTATCGTGAGAAGCTCAACATAAACCCGAACAGCCCTGTTATCAATGAGAAGATCAACTCGAAGTATTTTGCTATTCCCGGCAGAAACTGGGCTAAGGAGATCTACAGACCGATCACCATGAGCACGAAGGGTACGCTCAAAAAGCTCGATCAGGGCGGTAACTGGATGGATACTATCGACCAGTTCTTTACGAACGCAGCTCATATTCCTGTTTCCTCGATCGGCTCTGACGTTAAGATCCTCGACCTTATTGTAAATGATGGCAGCGGCGAGCGCAAGATCAAGAGAATCGTTACTCTTGACCAGTGGAAGGAGTATAACGCACTTCCCGAGGGCAGCAAGGCTCGTCTTGATCTTGCAAAGAAGATCTGTGCTTCGCCCGTACCGGCTGCTGATGTTCATCCGAGATTCCTGGAGCTTCCGATACTTACATTCCTTATGAAGTTCGATATGCTCCCGGCAATGGATAACGAAACCTACAATGTTCAGCCCGATGCGAACTTCGATATCTGGCTGCGCAACTGCGCTATGGAATTCAACGAGAAGGAAGGCGCAATGAGTCAGGAAGCTCCCGAATATGTGGAGAAGGTTAAGAAATCAAACGTATTTTCAAGATTGTTTGGTGGTGGCAATAAGAAATGATAGGACAACATTTGATCCTGCGCTGTGCCAAAGGTGTGTATGACCATGCCGCTGTTGCCGGACTTAAAACGGCTGCTGTTTCGTCAAGTATCAGCAGCCTGCAGGGACCGCGTCAGCAGGAGCTTAATAAGGTCATTTCCGAGCACGCTCAGTTCCCCGATACGCATGTAAGAAGCGGAAGCGGCGAGAACAGAGGCGTTTTGCGCTTGTTTGAATACAGAGGAGTCCTAATGGCGCTGAGAACATTCCGTGTACACGATCTGTGCGATACGGGCGGCAGCGTTTCTTTCACACATACCTATATGATCGCAGATGACAACACGGGCGCAGACAGACAGTATCTGCTTAAGCACCCCGAAAGCTTCTGCGCTCTTGAATGCTTTGACAATTATAAGACCGTTGCCGCAAGAACGGAAGGCGGTCTTAACAGCGGCAATCCTGTTCCGGTAAACGAAAAATTGAAAATGCCGGATAAGGATCTGCCTAAATTTGACGGCAAGATCTTCGAGGAATGCGGTCTTAGTGAGGATACCTTCGCGCAGCTTATCTCTGCTGTGTGTCAGCATGTTTCCTCTAAGGGCTGGATCGCCCTTATTACCCCGAATATTACCGAAAAATCGTGGGACGAACATGGCGGAAGCCTGGAAGGCGAAAAGCTTATCGCAGGAATTATTGCACTCCTGCCGGATTGTATAACTCGTTTCTTCAGCGCCGTTTCCTACTGGAATGATAACCCTGCCGACGACTGTTTGAAGGACTATCATTTGCGTGTGTTGTCAGGCAAGTATGACGAAAATCTTGTAGATAACGAGATATCCTTGTTCAATCTTCGTGATAACAAGATAAATACTGAGGTTCAGCCCGGTTCCTTTGGACGTTACCTTTGGAAAATAAAGGACAGCGCCGAGGAAATCGAGAAATTCCATAACTTCATAACAGGCGCTTTCGGCAAGAATGTAGATAAGATCGCAAAGATGCCTGCAATTATGGACGCGCTGACCGATCTTTATCTGTTTATGAATAAGGAAAAGATCGACGAGCAGGCAGCGCTCAGTTCGTTTCTGCTTTCGATCGGTACATCGCTTCCTATTTTCCCGAATATATATAAAGGCGTTGCCATGCTTATCCGCTCCGTCAAGGAAGGCGGCGAGCTTTGCTCCGATAAGCTGGAAAGCGTTATTATGCAGCTGCTAAAAAATCCCGATACAAAGAAGCTTAACAGCTGCTACGAAAATCTTATAAGCATTCTGATGCACAGCGTTAACAGCGGTACGGCAAAGGATAAAACTATTGCTATGATCGGCGAACAGCTTAACAGCCGCGATGTTGATGAGTACAGAGTTCAGTTTGGCAAGCTGCTGGAGGATATTAAAAATGCTCCCGACGCGAAGCCTTCTTACTCTATGCTCAGCTTGCTGCTTGACGCTGAGGATATCCCGATGCTGCATTCGCAGAGTGAGGATATTGCCGCAGTCATCACGAAATGCTACAGAAATGCGCTTGCTCAGAAGGATTTCGAGCTTTGCGCAAGAATGACTGCTAAGCAGCTTCGCAAGGAAGCTCCGCCCGATAACGTTGCCGATATCTGCAAGCGTATTGTAGAGCTTACAGACTACGTAACACCGAAGACTGCCGAGGAGCTTGTTCAGGCTATCGGTAATCAGATGGATCGCTTCGAGGAATACGATGACGCTATACTCAGCATGGGTAAGGCGATTTTCGGATTGGAAACAGAATGCGACGTTGCTGCATACCCGGATTTCTTCCCGTTGTTTATGAAGCTCCTCCGTCATGGTATTATTGCCGACAGAGAATATATAGACAACGTATGGTTTAATCAGTACGTTTGGGTCATTCAGAATACGAACGAGGAGATATTCCTTCTTCCTGAACCGTATATGGGTGACAGCAAGCTTGAAGCTTACTCAGAGGCGCTTTACCTTGTAGAGCTCGCTCGTTTGCAGTCAAACGTAGGCTATAAGTCCGGCTGGGAGGTAATCGACAATATCGTTGTAGATATGATCGCAAACGATCCGGTCAAGGCTTATACATATATCCAGGAGATCCTCGACAAAAACGATGAGGAGCGCAGAATGGAGCTTCTCGGAGAGATTATCGGTACTCCGAAAATGTACGGCTTGTACTTGGCGCTTTTCGATAAGGATCCGGCAAAGAGCAGGGGCGACTATCTGCTTAATTACATCATGCAGGATATGAATGCGTTTGATATGCTCATTTATGAAGCAGAAACAGACGGATTTGTGAGAAAGCTTCCCGATGCGTATATGTATGTATGGACCAGTGTTTATGCGGCGTTTGCTAGTCAGATGCTAGAAAACTGCTGGATCGGCATTCTCGATACAGAGAGCAAGATCATCGAAAAACCGTACTGTGATGAAATTATGTCACAGTTTGCCGAGTATTTCCGCTTGGTTTTTGATGACATAACACGAGTTCCCGAGATCAAGGAGGAGTATATTGCCCTCCTTTACAGAGGTATCGTTGACTACGGCTGGGATAAGGCGCTTGGACTCAATGATCAGCAGAGCGATATTGTCGAGATGTGTTACATGATCGACAACGGCGACGGTGATCCATGCTTTGACTATTTCCTCGACAGAATATCACAGATCGTTCATTCCGGCGGTTTCGTTCAAGGTACAGCGGAAAATCTTCTGTACTGCGCAAAGCGTATGAATCGCTATCTGAATAACAACCGCCGAAAGATAATGGAGGATCATTCAACCATAAGCAAGGATAAGATCACTCTCCTTTCGCTTTCGAGGATGTACTCTCAGAAGCACGATGAATCGTCAAGCTTGTTCTATCTTAAAGGAATTTGCGAGGGCGACGATCACTGGCTGGCTTCTCTGTACGTGCTGTATGCTTTGAAATACATGTATGTATTAGAGAAGGAAGAATCACGTATTATCAATGACTTTATCGACAGATTGAGAGCGATAGTTCTCAAATCCTCAGCGGCAGGAAGAAATACTCTGCTTTCTGCTGAGTGTCAGGATATATACCACAGCTACGTTCAGCCTCACCTTTATGCAGATCAGCAGAAGCCATTGTTTAAGGCTGCGCAGGGTACGGGAAATCCCGACCTTATCGCAATGTTTGAGGTGCGTGCTACAAAGGAAAGACCAAAAAGCGGCGGTCTTCTCGGAAGATTTAAGAGATAAATTAATTTTGCTATATTGTCAACCCTTTAGCCATGTGCGAAGGGTTGATTTTTTTGATGATTGTTGGTATAATAGCTATTAGCTGTTGGCAAATTGATTATTTTGAAAAGATAGAGAAATTTGCTTATTATAAGTAAAATAAGAAAGGGAAGAAAAGAATTGATCACAGTTTCGAATGTTAGTCTTAACTTCAGCGGTACGCCCCTGTATAAGGACGTTGACCTTAAATTTACAGAGGGGAACTGCTACGGTGTTATTGGCGCAAATGGCGCAGGAAAATCTACATTTCTGAAAATACTGTCAGGTGAGCTGGATTCAACTACGGGCGAGGTCGTTATTAAGAAAGATACAAGAATGTCCGTGTTAAAGCAGGATCACTTCGCATATGATGAGTTTACGGTTCTCGATACCGTAATTATGGGTAATAAGAAGCTCTACGATATCATGAAGGAGAAGGACGAGCTTTACGCAAAGGGCGAGATGACAGACGAAGAGGGAATTCGAGTTTGCGAGCTGGAGGCAGAATTCGCAGAGCTTGGCGGCTGGGAGGCTGAAAGCGACGCGTCTAAGCTTATTCAGGGGCTTGGACTTGACGACAGCATTCTCTACACTCAGATGAGCTTTCTGACGGGTAACGAGAAGGTCAAGGTGCTTCTTGCACAGGCTCTTTTCGGCAATCCCGATATTATTCTTCTCGACGAGCCTACCAATAACCTCGACGTTGACGCTGTATCGTGGCTGGAGGATTTTCTGCTTGACTACGAGGGTACGGTCATCGTCGTTTCTCATGACAGACATTTTCTCAATACCGTCTGCACTCACATTGTCGATATAGATTACGGCAAGGTGAAGATGTATGTCGGCAACTATGAATTCTGGTATGAATCATCTCAGCTTATCCAGCAGATGATAAAGCAGCAGAATAAGAAATCTGAGGAAAAAATCAAGGAGCTGCAAAGCTTTATCGCGCGTTTCTCTGCGAACAAATCTAAGTCAAAGCAGGCAACATCAAGGAAAAAACTTCTCGACAAGCTGACTGTGGAGGAGCTTCCGGCTTCGTCGCGCCGTTATCCGTGGGTAGGCTTTAATATGGACAGAGAGCCGGGCAAGGAGATTCTCGAGGTTGAGGGTATCTCAAAGACGATAGACGGCGAAAAGCTGCTTAACAACGTGACCTTCCGCCTTGAAAAAGGAGATAAGGTGGCGTTCCTCTGCGAGAACGAGAATTCCGTTTCGGCATTGTTTGATATTCTTATGGAGAAAATTGAGCCGGACGAGGGCAGATTTAAGTGGGGAGGAACGACAACGCAGTCGTATTTCCCGAAGGATAACAGCGAGTTCTTTGATGGCTGCGATATGACGATACTCGATTGGCTTTCACAGTATAATAACTCAAACGACAGAACGGAAACGTATCTGCGCGGATTCCTGGGTAAGATGCTGTTTTCCGGCGAAGACGTATTTAAGCCCGTCAACGTACTTTCAGGCGGTGAACGCGTTCGCTGCATGCTTTCGAGAATGATGCTTTTCGGCTCGAATGTTCTTGTTCTCGATCAGCCTACCAATCACCTCGATCTCGAATCTATAACGGCGGTAAATAACGGCTTGTGCGCGTTTAAGGGCATAGTTCTGTTTGCTTCTCATGACCATGAATTTATTCAGACAGTTGCTAACAGAATTATTGTTATCAAAGAAGACGGCATCAAGGATATTACGTCGAGCTATGACGAGTATATTGAGGCTAATAAGGCGCTTAAAGGATAATTATAACATAAATAAAACCGAGGCATATCAGAGTAAGCGATATGCCTCGGTTTTTTACAAAAAAGTTATCAACATAACAGGCTGATAATCGTCTTGAAATCATTGTAATTTTATTGTTACAAACAACTTAAAAAACATTGAATTTTGTAACAATTATGTAAGAATCACATTATGAATTATTAGTTATTAACAATTTCCACGTAGTTTTCAACATTTTGCTGTTAGCATGTTGAAAAGCCTACGTGGAAAACTTTTTTGCGGCTAAGAGAATTTACAAGAACTTTTTGATATCCTCCTGCATTTCCTCTTCAATAGAGATCAGTCTGTCTGCGATAGATTTTACCTTTTCTTCTGCGGCAGCATACTGATTCAGGTATCTTCTGAGTGATTTCACGCCCATGGCGCAGCCGTCTGTAATGAGATCGGCAACGGTTGAATCAGAGGGGTCTACCGTCAGCTTAAACGTAGTTTTCAGCCATGACATACCGGAAGCCATGGCAGGCGGTTCTTTGCCGCTGTCGCCGTAATCGTTGAGTATATCGCGTGTTTCGTTGCCCAACTCCTCATGTCTGCGCTTCGCGCATTCAAGAACGGAGCGCAGCTCGTCGCTTTTTACATCGGGGAGAACCTCGTCAATTGATTCTATACCCATTTTTATCCCTGCGTTGCATTCACGCAGAAGCTTTATAGTATCGCTGTTTATAACTTGCGTTGCCATAGAAAAATCCTCCTTGCTTCTTTTCAGTGTTTATTATTTGTTGTAATAGACAAAATATTCAGTAATAATTTGGATAGTATTTTGATCTTAACAAAGCACAAAATAATAGTAAAACTTGATTTTATTAAATTTATTAATGCGGCAGTTAAATAAACCAATTTAACGATCATCGTAAAATGTTACGTGAAGCTCTGCCGGGGTGCAGGGGCGCGCAGCGCCTCGCATTAAAAGGACGAAGATCTGTTTATTTACGATTATTTAGATGCCGAAGAAATAAAAGGAAGGTTGATGAAAAATGATAGAAAGAATAGGAGAAAGGACGATAGCTCTTACAAAAATGCCGCGTGTAGTCGGTTTTGGCTCAGTTGTGGGAAAAAAAGAGGGCGAAGGTCCGCTTGCCAAATGGTTTGATAAAATTTATACCGACACGACAATGGGCGGCGAAACATGGGAAAAAGCAGAAGCCGCGCTGCAAAAAATGGCAGTGACGCTTGCTCTTGAATCGGCAAATATCGAAAGCAGCGACATTGATTCTGTTTTTGCCGGTGATCTGCTGAATCAATGTATTTCCTCATGCTATGGACTGCGAGATCTCGGCATACCGTTTTTGGGGCAGTACGGAGCTTGCTCAACAATGGCGCAGACGCTGGCGCTTTCTGCCGTGATCGTAGAAAGCGGAGCGGCAAATATCAGCGCAGCTGTAACGTCGTCGCACTTTTGCTCCGCCGAAAGACAGTTCCGTTATCCGCTTCAATACGGAGGTCAGAGAACGCCTACTGCGCAGTGGACAGTAACGGGCGCAGGCAGTGTAATTCTTGCGTCGTATGATAACGGAAATTTTGCCGCGTGCGATGAAAAAATCTCGCAAAACGGAGATAAAAACCAGAAAAGGCAGATAGCGGTTGAGCATGTTTGCCCGGGTAAAATTATAGATATGGGTATAACCGACGCAAATAACATGGGCGCAGCAATGGCAGGTGCTGCGGCAGATACGATCTACCGATATCTTTGCGATACGCATACCTCTCCCGAGGATTATGACCTTATTTTAACAGGAGATCTCGGAAAGGTAGGAACAGATCTGCTTTACGAGCTTTTAAGCAAGGAAGGCGTAGATATCAGCTCAAGGCATAACGACTGCGGCTTGCTTATTTTTGATACAGAAGCTCAGGACGTTCACGCAGGCGGCTCAGGCTGTGGGTGCAGCGCAAGCGTCTTGTGCTCTTATATAATGAAAAGAATGAGAAAA
>CACYDO010000223.1 GCA_902773165.1 uncultured Ruminococcus sp.
ACCGCCGGAACAGCCTGCGGTCGCCTGACCGCCGGAACAGCCTGCGGTCGCCTGACCGCCGGAACAGCCTGCGGTCGCCTGACCGCAGGAACTGCCTGCGGTCGCCTGACCGCCGGAACTGCCTGCGGTAGCTTGATCGCACGTTACTCGGCTTTTTTTACATCGTAATCCTCGCCGAATTTCAGCTTTCCGAAACGGGTTTCAAACTTTGACTTGTCGATCTGTATCTTGCCGTCCTTTTTAGGCTCTGAATCGGCTTCAACAGAAGCGGCTTCATCGTCGTCGTCTTCCTTCGACTCGGATACGGACTTGATCTCAGACGGCTTTGCCTCAGCTGCTTCCTTAGAGTCCTTCTGTGCCTTCGCCTCAGCGTTTGCAGAATCCTCGGTAGCGGACTTAGCGTCCTCGGCTGCTTCTTCGATAGAAGTAAAGCCTTCTTCCTTGCTTTTTTCGTCCTGAGACTTCTTAGGCTTTTCTGATGACTTCGTATAGCTTTCCGTAGGATACTTCTCGTCAAGCTCCTTTTTCAGCTTTTTCGGCTCGTCCTTTTCGGGAAGGAGCTTCAGCGATTCGATCTGCTGCTCAAACTCCTCGATAAGCTTCTTTCTTATCTCGGCTGCTTCCTCTTCGATCTGAACGATCATAGCCTTTTCCTTGATTATCCTGCCGTTAGCGTCGGCAACGATCTTATCGGCTTCGGCACGAGCCTCTTTGAGCATAGCAGAAGCAGCTTTTTTAGCTTCGCGCTCGGTTTTGTCGGCTTCCTTCTGAGCCTTCACAAGAACCTGAGAAACGCTCTCCTGATTTGAGCGCATCTCCTCTACTCTTTCGGCAAGCATATCAAGCTTAGCCGCACATTCAGCGTTGTTCTTTTTAAGCTCTTCAACCGTCTGGGCTACCTCGTCAATAAAGGCATCGACCTCTTCAACCTTATAGCCGCCGATACTTGCTTTTTTAAATTTAATATTTTTGATCTGGTCAACTGTAAGCATATACATTCCCCTAATCTATAAATATTTCAAAACGGTGATTCTGTATTTTCCTTTTTTACTCAGGCTTCCGTCGAATCGGATAATGAATTTTCCGTAGCCGCGGACAGAAAGCTTGTCCGAATCCTCAATACGATGATCTGTATCAACGATCTGACGCGCATTTACGCAAACAAGACCGCTTCTGACAAGCTGCTGAGCCTTTGCGCGGCTAAGTCCTGTACATTCGCCGACTATTGCGTCAACTCTCGGTGATGTAACGGTGCGCGCGCTTTCTTCAAAGCTTTGCTTTATGCTGCTGAGATCTACGCCGTTTTCGGTAAATTCAACGCCCTCGCGCCCTACCTTGTCGATCTGAGCACGGATATACGGCGCAAGCTCCGATTTGACAAAAAACGTTGCCGCTCCTTCCGCGATGACAATATCTCCTATCGCCTCGCGTCTGATCCCCGTTCCCATCAGAGAACCGAGAAAATCACGGTGAGTAAGCTTTGCGGATTTTCTGAAAGACAGCGAAAGCGTTTCCAAAGGAAACTCCGTTTTCTCAGGCTCGCAGAATTCCGGGTATACGCAAAGCATAACTCTTTGAGCTTCTTCATAGCCGCCCCACATTATATACTGCGTGCAGCCGCTCGTCTGCAAAGCCCTCTGAGCCATAAGCGCTTCGTTTTCACTCAGAAAATCGGAGTAGCACGGCGCGTACCGTCTTTCGCATAGACGTATAAGATCGCTGACGGCAGCCGCTATGCGCCGCTCGTCATCGGCTGCATTTCCCGAAGCTCTCATAACTCAGCTTATTACTCCGCTGCTTTCAAGCTGCGCGATAAGCTCGTCGCCCGTCATGTTAACGCTTTTGGGAATTATTACAAAGGTACCTGCCGCAGCGCGCTTTATTCTTCCGCCTGTCGCGTAGGCTGCACCGCTTAAAAAGTCTATAATCCGGCGCGAATTATCCTTATTTGCATTTTCGAGATTAAGAACGACTGTGTGACCGCTTACAAGCTCGTCGGCTATCTTTCTCGTTTCATCACTGAAACGGTCGGGGCTGTAAACTACGACCTGCAAAGTTCCCGACTGCTCCGGCTCAGGCTCGGTTTTTTTCTGCTCGGCAGGCGGCGTATAGACAGGCGGTGTGTATGCAGGGGGCGTGTATACAGGCGGAGTATATGCAGGGGGCGTATACACGGGGGTATCGTCGTAAGAGGAAGAAAACGGATCAGGAGAATAATTGTCGCTGACGCTGTCATCGGAATAATAGTCGCTGTCTGCCGAACGGTAAGTATCCGTTTCCTCGTCGTATTCAAGCCTATCCTTGTCGTCGTAATCGTATTCATCGTCGGGAGTGTTCCACATCTGCTTAATCTTGTTTAAAAAATCACCCATAGGGTCAACCTCCTTCTCTAAACGCGGATTCATGCGGTGAAAGATCAATTGTAATTTCTTGCTCCAAACAACGCCGAGCCTACCCTGACCATATTTGCGCCGCAAAGGATCGCGTCAGAGTAATCGTCGGACATTCCCATAGAAAGCAAGTCCATAGAAACATTATCTGATTTTTTCGCTGAAATGTCAATAAATAATTTGTGCATATTTTCAAAATATTTGTAAATTTCCGATTTTTTCTCACATATGGGCGGTATAGCCATCAATCCTTTGATGAAAACGCCGTCAATTTCGGAAATTTCGGAGATCGTTTCGCTCAGCGCCACGGGGTCAACGCCCGATTTATTTTCCTCTCCGCCGATATTCACTTCAATAAGAACATTCATCGTTTTATTATGCAGCTTCGCCTGCCGCGCGATCTCACGGGCAAGCCTGGGGCTGTCTACCGATTGTATCAAAGAGACCTTATCTATGATCTGACGAACCTTATTGCTCTGCAAATGTCCGATAAACTGGAGATCGGCGTTTTTGAGATCGTAGCTTTCGTATTTGGAAAGAAGCTCCTGAACGCGATTTTCGCCGATATAGGAAAGTCCCAGCGAGATCGCGTGATTTATCACCTGCGGCTCTACCGTTTTTGTAGCCGCCAGAAAGATGATATCCTCTCTTTTTCTGCCGCTTCTGAGCGCTGCTTCGCATATTCTTTCCTCGATCAGCTTGTAATTTTCTGTAACAGAGTCAAGCCTCGCCCTCATCTCATCTGACAATTTTTCCATCATAAAGCTCCTTTCCCTTTACAACAACGGTGTCGTGCAGCGCGATCGTCTTTCCTGTGAGAAGCTCCGGGTCTGACGGGTCGTCGCTGCAAATAACGAAATCATTATCGGAATATATTATATGCACCTGAACGAACGTCAGTCTTTTTCCGTAGAGGACGTAAACGCCCTGCACCTCTTCGTCGTGAGGCTCTCCGACTTTATTGCCGTTTTCGTCATAATCCTGAACGCTGATCGTGTCGGTATGGATCGCACTGCGGCTTATTCTAAGACCGCTGTACGTATACGTTTTAATAGTAATATTTTCGCGGCGGATATCAGCGATAGTGCCGTCCATGTAATCGCTTTTCAGAACGAGCAGACCGTTTTCCACCTTCGAGCTTTGGTTAACACCGATAACGGTTGCAGGAATGCTGCCGGACATAACTCTCGGAACAGATACCTCTACAACGTGATCGCCCGAAGCTACCGTCAGCGCCTGTTCGCTCGTAACGGGGCAGAGCAGATACCAGTTTATCGTATCTATGACCTTGCCCACAGCGTCAGACGGCGGCTCTTTTTCAAGCATATTGCTGAGGTCGTCCGCCGTGAGTGATTCTGCGCGGCTATAATCAAGAGAATTTTCAAAGCCATCGAGCTTTGAAGCGAAAAATCCCGATTTTTTGCTTTTAACGCTGCCAACGCCGTCCGAAACGCGTATGCCGTCAAGCTCACTTTGAAGCTGAGCGATACGTTCGTCAAAATTTGCCGAACCTCCCGTAACTACGGTGCGCTCGTTAAACAGGCGCAGAAGCTCCAGCTTGGAATCCTCCGCCATGTTAAAGCGATTCTGAGCTACTTCGTTTTTGTAGCGCGTCATCTTGTTTCTGATCTGGACATCTACGGTATCGAGATTGACAAAAAGGCTGTCGGACGAGCTTGTCATCTGCTTTAAAAGCTCAAGCTCGCTGCTGATATCGTTTGAGCGCTGCCAGTCCTCAACCTCCTGTTCGGAAGCGAAAAGCCGCGCGACAGTACCTCCGGCATTCACCTTTTCGCCGTCGGAAACAGTGTAGGAAATTATTCCTTTTTTTGAATTTGTTATATACTCCTCGCTGCGCAGAGCAACAGCCTCGGCTTCAATGCAGTCGTCCAGCTCAAAATAATCTGCCTGCTCTGTTTCAAGCATGGTGAAATTTGATGTATAAACAAGCATTGACGCGTAAGCCAGCAAAAACATCACAAAAAGCGCGCCTATTACTCTGCCAACGGTTATTTTCCTCGTTTTCTTTTTTCGGTATCGTTTTCTCGGGGGCTGCTGCTCCTCGGAAAACTCGTCTTCAAACAGGTCTTCATTCATAATAGCACCCATTAATTAAATATTCAATGTATTTTTCACAAGCTCTATTGCTTTCTTTTCTATTTCTTCAAAGCTTTCGTGTTCGTCGATATTGAACCAGTGTATTTTCTCGTCGCGCTTGAACCATGTCAGCTGACGCTTTGCGTAACGGCGCGTTTCGCGTTTTAAGGTATCTATCGCCTCTTCAAAGCTCTGCGTACCTTCAAAATACGGCGCAAGTTCCTTGCAGCCTATCGCTTTTTTTGCCGTTTCTCCAACTGTCGAGTCAGAAAGAAGCTCTCTTGCTTCCTCCTCCAGACCGGCTTTGACCATTTCGTCTACACGCATATTTATGCGCTCATAGAGCACCTCGCGGTCACTCGTTTTCAGACCTATTTTCAGCGCATTGTACGGTGAAGGGATAAGGCGCGATTTTTCTATCTGCTCCGTCATCGTCATTCCCGTTGTACGGCAGACCTCTATCGCACGGATAACACGTTTGATGTTGTTCGGCTCTGTTTTATCTGCGTAATCGGGGTCAATTGAAGCAAGCTCCTCCCACACAGCCGCTGCTCCCTGCTGCTGAGCCTTTTCAAACAGAGAACGCCGCAGAGCTTCGTCCGTCTTCGTTTCGGCAAAGCTGATGTTATTAAGAAGAGAATCGACGTACAGCCCCGTTCCTCCTACGATTATCGGTAAACGTCCGCGTGAGCTTATTTCGGAGATCTTTTCCTTAGCCGCCGCTGTGTAGCTTGCAACGCTGTACGTTTCGCTTTTGGGGAGGAATCCCATAAGATGATGGGGAACACCGCATTTTTCCTCCTCTGTCGGCTTTGCAGAGGAAATATCCATGCCCTCGTATATCTGCATGGAATCTGCGGAAATAACCTCGCCGCCAAAGGCCTTTGCAAGGCATACGCCTAAGCGGGTTTTCCCCGACGCCGTAGGCCCTACAACGGCGATCACATTTATTTTCTTTTCTTTTTCTTCGTTCATATTTTTATACCTGAGAAATCAGCGTTTTAAATATACAGCCTGTTTCTTCTTCGTTCGGCACATTGACGCTCACAAGAGTACAGACACTTTAAGCAGCATCAAATAAGACAGCAAATCGCGGCATTCAAC
>CACYDO010000224.1 GCA_902773165.1 uncultured Ruminococcus sp.
AAAATACCAACAATATCAATCCGTTTCCGACAGCGAAATTTCGTAAATATACGGAAACAGAGTAACCGGCAGACGCGAAATGCGCTGCAAAAAATATGTCTATTCTTCCGGGCGGTTTTGCTGTCCGGTCAAAAAGGAGTTTTGAAAAATGGGCTTAATAGTTCAGAAGTTCGGCGGCAGCTCTGTTGCGAATGCAGAGAGAGTATTTAACGTAGCAAGCATTGTCACCGATACCTACAAGCAGGGCAATGACGTTGTTGTTGTCGTTTCGGCGCAGGGCGATACGACAGACGACCTCATCGAAAAGGCGAACGAGATCAACCCCCGTGCTTCAAAGCGCGAGATGGATATGCTTCTCTCTTCGGGCGAGCAGATCTCAATTTCACTTCTTGCAATGGCGATCGAGAAGCTCGGTTTTCCGGTAGTTTCGCTTCTCGGCTGGCAGGCAGGCTTCCAGACCTCGTCTTCCTACACAAAGGCGCGTATCAAGAGAGTAGTTCCCGAGAGGATCAGAAAAGAGCTTGACAAGAAGAATATCGTTGTTGTAGCAGGATTCCAGGGACTTAATAAGTACGATGACGTTACAACGCTCGGCAGAGGCGGCTCTGACACAAGCGCAGTTGCAATTGCAGCAGCTATGCACGCAGATCTCTGCCAGATCTTTACAGACGTTAAGGGCGTTTATACGGCAGACCCGAGAAAGGTTGAAAACGCAAGAAAGCTCGAAGAGATCTCGTATGACGAAATGCTTGAGCTTGCAACGCTCGGAGCGCAGGTTCTCAACAACCGCTCCGTTGAAATGGCTAAAAAATACAATATTGAATTAGAGGTACTTTCCAGCTTAGAGAGAGAGCCGGGTACGATCGTTAAGGAGGCAACCAAAGTGGAGAAAATGTTAATCAGCGGAGTCGCAAAGGATAAGGAAGTAGCAAGAGTTTCCATCGTCGGACTTCCCGACAGACCGGGTCTTGCATTCAAGGTGTTCTCGAAGGTATCGTCTGCTAATATCAATGTAGATATTATCTTGCAGTCTGTCGGCAGAGATGGAACTAAGGATATCACATTTACCGTTGCAAAGGATAATGCAGAGGAAACTGAGAAGATTCTGAAGGATTACCTCCTTCCCCTCGGCGTAAAGGAAGTAAAGGCGGATACAAACGTTGCAAAGATTTCTATTGTAGGTGCAGGCATGGAGAGCCACGCAGGCGTTGCAACGAAGATGTTTGAGGCTCTTTACGACGCTCAGATCAACATTCAGATGATTTCTACAAGCGAAATCAAGGTTTCCGTTCTTATCGACGAAAACGACGCTGACAACGCTGTAAAGGCAATTCACGAGAAATTCTTTGACTAATTTTTAGTTTAATTAGTTTAAATAAATAATTATGAGGACGGTGATATTACAATGAAAATACGTATCGCAGCAATATTTGCTGTGTTGACGGTGCTTGCCTTTTCGCTATCAGCGGCTGCCGATAGCAGTGATTATTTTGATAATGTTTCAAAATTGGCTCAGGCAGATGTTCCGGCAAATATGGCGATTAATGAAAGAAACGGTGTTGCTACGTCATTTAATGGTGATATCGCCGTTTTCCCTGATTTTTTCGGTGTTGATCAGGGAACGGGAAATCTGTGCTTCTATGTACGAGTGGAGAACGAAACCTCAAAACAAATGACAATTTCAGTTGAGGGACAGGGGGAGATGTTTCCCGGCGAAAACCTCATGGGTGAAATTACTCTTGCAGGCGGAGAAGAGGGCTATGTGAAATTTGGAATAATCGAGGATTATACTACGCATAATTACTCCGAATATCCTCCTACCGGTAAGTTTTGGGCGAAAGATTCAAGCGCAGGTGATGACGCGAAATCAAGCTTTTCATCAACGAAATTCGGCGCGCTTTCGGCTCAGACGATGGAGATAGCGTTGGATACCCGGATGTTATTCTTACCGGAAGAACATTGGTCTTGCTATGACGAAAATGAAGCTTTTTCCTACGATGAGGAGAACGGTGAATTAATAGCAACATCGAAGGGCAGCATTACCTTTGTCGGAACGAGCGAAAACAACGAGCTTTTACTGCGAGTTGTTTCTACTATTGACAGCAGTAAAAATAATAACAGTAATAAAAGTACTGCTTCTGAATCGGAAGAGGACGATACAATTCCAGTAGGAGATATGGATTGGATAAGCTTTGCGACCCCCGAGGCGTTTAAAAATATAGAGCCTACGTATTTTAAGCCTGATGATACGGGAGCCGCAGATAACGATGCAGATAATGGTGATAAAAATAAAGTTTTAGAGTTTATTAACCAGTACGTTAATCTTTCTGATATTGATTTCGCTGATGTTGGTAAATTCCTCTTAGAACATGACAAAGAAATAATTATTGCTATTATAGTAATAGCGATTTTGAGATCTTTGGGTTCAATTTCAAAGGTTCGTGAAAAACGCGATAATAACAAATGGTAATTACTGCTGTTGTATAACGCATAAAAGGTATTTCGGGAATTATTACCTGTATTTTCCACAACCTCCGCACCAGAGCTTTTCGTGACCGTTAAGTTCGCCGCAGTCGGGGCAAATCCAGGTACCGTTTTTACGCAGATGTGCTTTAGCGCCTGTTGGATATGAATGATATGTGTCGGAGTGCGATGTTGCCTCCGACACATTTGTCGTGTGGATAACTGCGTTTTGCAGATAGCCGTTTCCAAGACCGCTGAAAACGCGGATACCCGTGGTAGGTGAGTTCGTTGCAGTTACTCTTCCGGTTGCGACAGGCGAACTGACAAGCGTTCCCTTGTAAAGCTCGCCGCCGCACTGAGAGCAGAAATCTGCGCGTTCGTCATTGTGTGCAAGAC
>CACYDO010000225.1 GCA_902773165.1 uncultured Ruminococcus sp.
CAACGACAGTCTTTCCGTAATATTTTTGTATGTACGGCAGTGCCTGCACAAGAATATGTGCTTTCTCCGCATTTGAAATATTCATATCAATTTAATGTCCTCTCGCAATATACTTCCTTACGTTCTGTAATCTCCGTTGATCTTTACGTAATCATACGTCAGATCACATCCGTATGCTTCAGCTTCGCCGTCACCGTCATTCAGCACGACCTTTATGACGATCTCCTTTTCAAGCAGTATTTCCTTTGCTTTTTCCTCGGAGAAGTCAATTCCTGCGCCGTTTTTGCAGACGTATATCTCCCCGGCTGCCGAAGAAAACGCAACGTCAACCTTCGTTACATCTATGTCGCAGCCCGAATAACCAAGCGCGCAGAGGACTCTGCCCCAGTTTGCGTCCGAGCCAAAGATTGCAGCTTTTACAAGAGAACTGCAAATAACCGCCTTTGCAGCGCCTTTTGCATCGGCAACGGTTTTTGCGCCCGTAACGGTGCAGACCATCAGCTTTGTAGCGCCCTCGCCGTCTGCGGCAAGCTTCTTCGCCATCATTTTGCAAAGAGCAGTGAGTGCCTGCGTAAACGCGGTGTAATCAGCGCTGCGCGTAGTGATCTCCTCGTTTCCTGCCACACCGTTTGCAAGTATAGCCAGCGTGTCGTTTGTAGAAGTATCTCCGTCAACGCTGACCATATTGTAGCTTACCTCGACAGCCTCGCAAAGAGCTGCGCGGAGCATTTCCGAAGAGATAGCTGCGTCTGTCGTAACGAAGCTGAGCATAGTACCCATGTTTATATGTATCATGCCGCTGCCCTTTGCAACAGCGCCGATCGTGACGTTTTTTCCGCCGATCTCTACGCTTACGGCAGCTTCTTTTTTTACCGTATCGGTAGTCATGATAGCTTCGGCAGCGTCTGTACCGCCGTTTTCGCTCATAAGCGCGGCGATTTCGGGAACAGCGCGTTCAAACGGCTCGATCGGCAAGATCTGACCGATAACACCGGTTGAAGCAACAATAACGTCATTTTTGTCAATACCAAGATTTTCTGCTGCAAGCTCGCACATTCTCTCTGCCTTTTCAATGCCGTCTGCGTTGCACGTATTTGCGTTGCCCGAATTTGCGATAACAGCCTGAGCGATACCATTACTGATATTCTTTTTTGTTACCTCGATAGCCGAGCTTTTGACGAGATTTTTAGTAAATACCGCCGCAGCAGTACACGGGATATCGCTTGCGATCATCATGATATCGCGTTTAGTTGTATTAGACGGTTTCACGCCGCCAACAACGCCGGCAGCTTTAAAGCCCTTCGGTGAAGTGACCGTACCGTTTTCAATAAAATTCATGTTATCAAACTCCAATCAGAATGCAGGCGGCGTCATAAGAAGACCCGTTGTTTCCTCCAGACCGAAAATAATATTCATATTCTGAATCGCCTGACCGGCCGCGCCCTTGACCATATTATCAATTGCGGAAGCGGCGATGAACGTGCCTGTTCTTTCGTCCGTAAAAATAGAAACATCGCAGTAATTCGAATACTTGATGTTATGGATGTCAGCTGTCTGTCCGTCGGGGAGAAGTCTTACAAACGGCTCGTTTTTATAAAATTCCTCGTAGATCTCTCTGAGCTGCGCCTTAGTAACTCCCGGATTCAGACGTGCATAGCATGTTGCAAGGATACCTCTGTTGACCGGGAGAAGGTGCGGCACAAACGTAATTTTAACGCCTGTTTTTCCCGACAGCTTGCACAGCGTCTGCTCGATCTCGGGAGTATGGCGGTGAGAAGCCACCTTATAGGGGTGGAAGCCTTCGTTAAGATCGGGGTAATGAGTCCCCTGAGAAAGGCCTCTGCCCGCGCCTGTTACGCCGCTTTTGCAGTCGGCAATGATACCGGTAAGATCTATAAGACCGTTTACAACGGCAGGTGCAAGTGCAAGCGGCACACACGTAGTATAGCAGCCCGGGTTTGCGATAAGCTTAGTCGTTCTGATCTTAGCTCTGAAAAATTCGGGCAGACCGTAGACAGCCTGTCTGTGAAGCTCCTTATCAAGGAACTCGCCGCCGTACCACTCGTGATACTCATCTTCGCTTTCAAGGCGGAAATCAGCGCCCAAGTCGATG
>CACYDO010000226.1 GCA_902773165.1 uncultured Ruminococcus sp.
TGTCCTTGTCCTTGTCCTTGTCCTTGTCCTTGTCCTCGTCCTTGTCTGTGTCAGTGTCTGTGTCTGTGTCTGTGTCCTTGTCTGTGTCCTGAAATTATTACTTGGGCAGCTAAATAATCGTTAAACCGAATTATTTAATTGCCATACCAATAACCTTTATGCAGCGAAAATGATCTCTGCGTTTTGAGCTTGTAAATATTATAATCGCGGTAAAAAGTTGCGGTCACCTGACCGCCGGAAGAGGTGCATAAATTATGAATGTTATCGACCTGAGAGACGCGCTGTATGAGCGTAGGATTGAAATTATTGAAATTACGGACAGCGTTGTGTACTACGCCGAGGAGATCGGCGTGGGCGACGAAGAACGCATATATATTTACAGCTACGACAATGAGCTTGACGAGGAAAGAGTTATCTCCGAATTTACGCTGGAAAATAACGATTTTATACAGCATTTTTATATCTGCGGCGGCAGCATTATCATCTTGTTTGAAAACGACGGCAGCAGTGCGTGGATAGTGAAAATAGACAAGCTCAGCGGAGTTCAGCAGATAAGAAGAAAAATATCCCTTGTCGGAAAATTTTTTGAATGTGTGCCGATCGACGAGAATAATCTCATGATATACACGCGTGCCGACGAGGAGAACAGAACTCTCTTTAACCGCTGCTTTGAAACGACAAACAGCGAAACAATGGCGAATCTCTACGATATAGAAAAGGGGTACCGCTATTTCGTTAAGGATTTTAAAACCGCTGCGCTTATCGAAAACGGAACCTACAGCTTCGTTACGGCTAAGGGTGAGGAAAAACTCATTTTGTGCGACCCGTACTGCGGCGAGGAGGAAAAAGAGGAGCTTGTCAGAATCCTCTCAGCTCAGTCGGCAGATATTTCCGATGAGCTTCGCGATAACATATGGCTGGTTTCCAAGCAGAAGCTGCTTGCCGCTGTCAGAAGCGGAAGCGAAAGCATTTCCCTGCGGCGTGCTGCAAGCGCAGGCCTTGAGGGAACAGTGCGCTTTGAGTGCATATGCGGAGATAAAATTATTTTTCGCGCAAAGGTGTATCGCTCACAGCTTGAGCAGTTTTTCGAAATGTCGGCGCTGAACGGGAAAATAACGCCCCTGCGCGGCGTAAGAAGCGACGGCGGAAGATATTACACCGATTCTGTCTGCGGAAAAATTTATTATATTGAAAATCTTGACGATGGTATAAAAATCGAAGGCGAAATAGGAAGTGCTGCTGATATCATCTGCCCCGACGATGTTGGAGATATGCTCAGCTGCATTGACGACAGATATGTAATCGCAACTCGCTCGCTCGGCGTTCCGATAACAAAAATATACGACAGCCGTCTTGGTATAACAGACACCTTCGAGGCAAGAGCCGGTATAAGAGGAACAACGGTGGTCTTGTACTGATCGTATTTTTGATTTATTGCGATTCGTTTGTTCGTGCGGCGAAAATTTTGATGTGAACAATTGTTTGTAAAACGATATTGTTTCTTTTTGCGTCACTAAAAATATATTTGCAAAGTTTTATTGGCAATAAAATGTGTATAGCGGCATTGTGATATTATACAAAATATTTATTACAGAATTGTGTGATTTAATCAAAAGAATGGCGATAAAAAATGAGCTTTATTAAAATCGTTAATAATCACAAAATAAATTTACAAATTTTGTAGTACATTTGTGTAAAATAGCTTGAAAAATTTTTCTGTTTTTGATATTATATAATTGTATGGTATGAAGGTGTACCCTGAATCTGTTCAAAAACCAAAATAAAGGAGTGTGCGTAATATGTTAGACAGTATCGTCCAAGGCCTACTTGATGATTTTCATGCAGGAACAAGTACAAGAGCGTTCGACCTGCTGGGAGCTCATCGCTCTTATATGTTCGATCAGCTTGGCGTGGTTTTCCGCGTGTGGGCGCCTAATGCCGCGGCGGTTTCAGTCGTAGGCGATTTCAATTACTGGAATCCCGAAGCGAACCGCATGGGCAAGATAAGCGAGGCAGGCGTCTGGGAGTGCTTTATCCCGAATGTCGTGACCGAATTTGCAAATTACAAATACTGCATTGAAACCCAGTGGGGCGAGAGGCTTTACAAGTGTGACCCTTACGCATTCCACTACGAAACGCGTCCGAACAATTCCTCTAAATTTTACGATATAGAGGGCTATGAATGGGAGGACGATGAATGGATAAAGAACAAAAAGCCGAATACTCACAGCGAAGAGCCTATAAACGTTTATGAGGTTCACGCAGGTTCATGGAGAAGAACCGAAAACGGCGAATTTTTAAGCTATCGCGACCTTGCAGACAAGCTTGTGCCTTATGTTGCGGAAATGGGATTTACTCATATTGAGTTCATGCCGATAACGGAGTATCCGTTTGACGGTTCGTGGGGTTATCAGGTAACAGGCTACTATGCGCCGACGTCGCGCTACGGTACGCCGCATGATTTCATGTATCTTATAGACAAGGCGCACCAATCAGGTCTGGGTGTTATTCTCGACTGGGTTCCTTCGCATTTCCCGAAGGATGCCTACGGTCTTGCGCGCTTTGACGGCACATGCTGCTATGAATATGAGGATTGGCGCAAAGGCGAGCATAAGGAGTGGGGTACTCTCGTTTACAACTACAGCCGTTATGAAGTCATGAGCTTCCTTGTTTCGAGCGCAATGTTCTGGATGGAAAAATACCATATAGACGGTATCAGAGTAGACGCGGTTGCTTCTATGCTGTATCTTGATTATAACCGCAAGGACGGCGAATGGGTGCCGAATGTATTCGGCGGCAAGGAGAATCTGGAGGCTATTGATTTCCTTAAACGGCTCAACGAAAAATGCGCAGAGCTGTTCCCGGGTAACATGATGATAGCTGAGGAATCCACAGCATTCCCGATGGTTTCCCGTCCGACAGAGATGGGCGGACTGGGCTTCTCGTACAAGTGGAACATGGGCTGGATGAACGATATGCTCCGCTATCTTGCACTTGACCCGATCTACCGTCCGTATCACCACGATAATCTGACCTTCTCGCTTATTTATGCGTTCAGCGAAAATTTCATGCTTCCGATCAGTCACGACGAGGTCGTTTACGGGAAATGCTCGCTTATCAACAAAATGCCCGGTGACTACGAGATGAAGTTCGCAGGTGTAAAGACCTTTATCGCATATATGATGGCGCACCCGGGCAAAAAGCTCACGTTTATGGGTACGGAGATCGGTCAGTTTGACGAGTGGGATTACGAAAATCAGGTCATGTGGGAGGTTCTCGACTATGAGCGTCATCGTCAGCTGCAGCAGTTCTTTAAGGATATCAACAAATTCTATAAGGAAACTCCTCCGCTTTACGAGGTGGATTCTTCGTGGCAGGGCTTCCAGTGGATATGCCACAGCGATTATCAGCGATCCATTCTCGTTTTCCGCAGGATAGACAAAAAAGGCGATGAGATCATTGCCGTGTGCAATTTCCAGCCTATGCTCAGAGAGAATTACGTTATCGGTGTTCCGAATCCGGGAACGTATGCCGAGATCTTCTCGACAGACGCCGAGAGCTTCGGCGGCAGTGGCTTTACAAACGGTTCTCAGATCGAATCTGAGCATAAGCCGTGTCACGAGCTGCCCGATTCGATAACGCTTACAGTTCCGCCGATGTCGGTTCTTTACCTGAAATGCGTGAAGAAAGCTCCGGTCAGGAAGGCTGCAAAGACGTCCGGCAGAACTAAGGCTGCCGCTTCCAAAAAGACGCAGAAAGCAAAGGCAGAGGAAAAGAAAGCTCCTGCAAAGGCGGCTGAGTCAAAAAAGACAGCAGCAGCCGAAGCTAAAGCTGAGCCGGCAAAAAAACGCGGCAGAACGAAGAAAGCCGAAACCGAAGCTGCGGCTGAGAAGGCGGTAAAAGAGCCGTCTGCGAAAAAGAAGACGACCTCGGCGGCAAAAGCAGAAAAAGCGGTGAAGGCAGAAGAAAAGACGGCAGAAGCCGCACCTGCAAAGAAGCGCGGAAGAGCCAATAAGACGGAAGCGCCGGCTGCAAGCCCCGAAACTGAAATCAAGCCGAAGCGCACAAGAAAGACCGCTGCGGCAAAGACGACGAAGAAAAAGGACGAGGGTGAGTCCGAAAAATAAGTAAGTGTACAGCGCCGGAAAGGTGCGTTAAAATAGATACACAGTAATATTAATTAGTATACATCACATCAAAAGAAATTGAATGGAGGCTTTAATTATGCTACCAAAGCAAGATGTCGTAGCTATGCTTCTTGCAGGCGGCCAGGGCAGCAGACTGGGCGTTCTTACAAGGAAAATGGCTAA
>CACYDO010000227.1 GCA_902773165.1 uncultured Ruminococcus sp.
AACCCAAGACGAACCAAAAGCGCGGAGACAAATTATCCGTAACAGTTAAGTAAAATCGGAATTGTCAGCGGCGACACGCCGCCGGAATTGTCAGCGGTGACACGCCGCCGGAACTGAATGTTTAAGCATATACGGGTAAAATAGGTATATGCTTTAAAAAATATTATACGGCACAGATCAGGGGATCTTAGCCGTGAGCGAGGTATTTAATATGAGAAAGACAAAAATAATTTGCACGCTTGGTCCGGCGACCGATGACGAAAATGTTCTTCGCAAGCTGATTTTAAGCGGAATGGACGTAGCAAGAGTCAATATGAGCCACGGCTCTCACGAAGACGCAAAAATGCGTATTGACGCTGTAAAAAAGCTGCGCGAGGAGCTTGACCGCCCCGTAGCTATTCTTCTTGATACGAAGGGACCTGAAATAAGAACGGGAAATTTCGGCGGTGGTCCGGTGTCGTTGAAGGAAGGACAGGATTTTACGCTTACAACAGATGATGTTGACGGTGACGAAAACCGTTGTTCTGTTACGTTTAAATCGCTTCCGCAGGAGCTGCATAACGGCGACAAGGTGCTTATTGACGATGGTCTTATTGAGCTTCATGTTCAGCGCTGCACCGACAGCGAGGTTATTTGCAGAGTTGTCAACGGCGGCGCTGTTTCATCGCATAAGGGAATTAATATCCCGAATGTAAAGCTTTCCCTGCCGTTCCTTTCAGACGCAGACAAAGCCGATATCGCTTTCGGCGTAGAGCAGGATATTGACTTTATTGCCGCTTCGTTTACCCGTTCCGCAAACGACATCATGCTTCTGCGCAAGGAGCTGAAAAAGCTCGGCAGCAACGATATCAGAATATGCGCGAAGATCGAAAACCATGAGGGTATTGAGAATATCGACGAGATAATCAGAGTTTCCGACAGTATAATGGTAGCGCGCGGAGATCTGGGCGTAGAGATACCTTTGGAGGAGATTCCGATACTCCAGAAGAAGATAATCCAGAAGGTTTACGAAGCAGGCAAGCAGGCTATAACGGCTACGCAGATGCTTGATTCAATGATTAAAAATCCTCGTCCTACAAGAGCTGAATCCACAGATGTTGCAAATGCGATATACGACGGTACGAGCGCGATAATGCTTTCCGGTGAAACAGCGGCAGGCAAATATCCGGTGGAATCTGTCAGAACAATGGCGCGCATTGCCGTTACAACAGAAAAGGATATCAATTATATCGAGAAATTCCGTAAAAGAGAAATTGTTGAGCGCACCGACGTTACGTCGGCGATCTCTCACGCAACATGCACAACGGCTCATGACCTGGGCGCTGTTGCTATTCTGACCGTATCGAAAACAGGTCAGACAGCGCGCATGATCTCGAAATATCGCCCCGAATGCCCGATCATATGCGGAACGACCGAGCCTAAGGTTCGCCGACAGATGAATCTTTCCTGGGGCGTTACGCCGCTTCTGGTTGAGGAGAAGGATAATACAGACGAGCTTTTTGAACATGTTGTTGCTGTAGCTCTCGAACGAGGTCTTGTTCAGAACGGAGATCTTACTGTAATTACAGCAGGCGTTCCTCTCGGAATTTCAGGAACAACAAATCTGCTTAAAGTCCACCTCGTCGGAAATATTCTCGTTACCGGCGAGCCTGTGACAAATCAGACCGTTTGCGGCAGACTTTGCGTTTGCAAAAACGCCGAGGAAGCCTTGAAGAATTATACAGACGGCGATATTCTCGTTATTCCGAAAACAACAAACGCTCTCCACCACATAATCCGCACAGCGAAGGGCGTTATAGCCGAGGAAGAGGGCGTAAACAGCCACGCCGCTATCGTTTGTCTTGCTCTCGATAAGCCTGTTCTTGTTGGCGCAAGGAACGCTACGTCAATTCTTAAAAGCGGTACTGTCGTTACTCTTGACGGCATTCGCGGAACGGTTTACAGCAACAGCGTAAAGGCTCTTACGGATTAAATATTATTACTTAGGCAACTTAAAAAACAGATCCTCGCTTTCGCAAAACAACCACGGAAGAGCTTCACGTATCATTTTACTATGATCGTTACATTTTAATTGCCGCATTAATAAATAAAAAAAGTCTGCCATGCAATTATGCGGCAGACTTTTTTGTGTTGAAGTTTGCTTTATCCGGGGTGCGCTGACACTACGGGAATGTGCAGATCTCTGAGCAGAATTTCTGCTCAGATAAGGAGAGAAAATGAATGATGGCTGTCGCCCGGAAAGATTTCCGACACGGTGTGAGCAAAATTATGCCCAAAAGCTGTGTGCGAAGAGATACTGAACAGGCTCGTATACTGGTTTTTGATTAAAAGCTTTAAAGGGTTTAATTAGAAAACAGTATTAGTGTCAACGCACTCTGATTTCCTGTGTCAGACTTGTGATAAATGAATCAATGTCTCCGGTCATTGCGTTTTTATTGTTCGTAACTAAAAATAAATTATACTCATTTTCCCGGTCTGTATACGCCGTGGATAAATATGTGGAAACGCTGCCAATGTGCATTACGCTTCCATCGCCGTTTATCATAAGTCCGTAGCCGTATCCCGAACCGTCTGCGCTTTCCGAGTAATTTGCAGTCATTTCATTATAGGATTCTTCGTTTAGAAGCGTGTTTTTATTCAGTGCGGTCAGCCACTTGTCTATATCCTCTGCACATGAAATTATATCGGCTGCACCTGCTGTAACGCCGGGGTAGTATAGCTTTCCCGGGTCGCTTACGGGCTGTACAAGACGGGGGTCGTCTGATAGATCGTCGATAAAGCCGGTGTTTTCCATACCAAGCGGAGTGAAGATATTGTCGCGGATAAATGTGTGGTATTCTGTTCCGGAAACCTTTTCCACTATCTGTGACAGAAGAAGATAATTCGAGTTGGAATAGCTGTAATTTGTATCCGGCTCAAAGTTAAGCGGCTCATTGTACAGCCATTCGATTATAGCCTGACGGTTGTCGTAGGCGTCGGACTCGGCGAAAACCTTATATGGAATACGCTCCTCACTGAGATCTGTAAGCGCGTCGCTGTCTGCGTCAAGCTCATAATAATCTCTTATTCCCGAGCGCATATCCAGAAGATCCTTTATCGTTACGTCCTTTGCAAATTCATATTCCGGAAAATAAAGCGAAAGCTTGTCGTCGGTGCTTATTTTTTCCTGCTCCTGCAGCATCATAATTGCAGCGGCTGCAAATTGCTTTGAGATCGAAGCAACGCAGAAAAGTGAATTATCTTTAATGTCGTTCGTGCCCGAAAGATCGGTTTTTCCTGTTGCGGAACGGGCAAGAACATTGCCGTTCTGTGTGATGTACACAACGCCGTCAAACGTGTACCGGCTGACTATTTTATCAAGCGCTGCCTGATAATCGGGCATATCCTGTGTTTCCTCGGTGATCTCCGCAGTGCTGCTGCCGGAATCCTCGGAAGAAGATGGGGAAGGGGATACACTGCTTACAGATGACGAGCTTTCTTCAGAGCTGTTTGTGTGATCGTCATCGGAGCCGCAGGCGGTCAGCGGCAAAAGCAGCGCAAGCGCTGCGGTAAGAGCTAAAAATCTTTTCACGATAAGTCACTCCTTGTAAATAATTTCGCGGTATCCCGGAATAGTCGGGGAATACCGCGTCGTTTTTCTGTTTATTTATATTTTTTCAAAAGATCGAAGTTTTTCGGGTCGCTGAATGTCACTTCTGCTCCCGGAACAGAAGGAAATGTGCCGCCGTTGCTGTCAAGATCGCCTTCGTTTGTGAAATTAACAGACGCGCTGCCATCGTTGATCTCAACAAGACCGAATCTCCACTCTCTGTTTCTTGCGTAATAAATAGCAAGAGTAGATGTGTTGGGCGATATATAAGCCGTTGTGTAAAAGCCTTCTATATCTCCTTCGGGAACTGCGAGCTTGTCGGTAATCTTGTAAATACTGTACATTCTTGCAAGCTCTATCTCGTCGTTATCGGCAGCGTCCTTTGCGGCAAGCTCACGCTGGTATTCCTCAATATCCGTTGCGATATTGGGATCCATTGAGCTTGTCTTTTTCTTTGCGCTGCTGCCGTAGGCGATAACAAGATGATCGTCGTCAGAGCCTGCGATCTTGCAGATCGTGTAGCCTACTACGTTTGAATCGTTGAGAAGACCTACCATATCCTTATATATTGCTGAGCCTTCGTCCTTCTTGTCCTTGTCGGTCGCGTCCTTCGATTCAGCTTTCGATTCAGCCGGAGCTGCCTTTGATTCGGATTTCGATTCGGCCTTAGACTCTGCTTTGGACTCGGTCTTCGATTCTGACAGAGCTGCTTTTGATTCAGCCTTGGATTCGGATTTTGATTCCTTTTTTTCATTAGCCTTCGATTCGGCTTTTGATTCCTTTTTCTCTTCTTTTTTGGATTCTTCTTTTTTCTCTTCTTTAGAAGCGGTTTTTGAAGCCCCAGCCGATTCTGTGGAGTAGCTTTCCTCTACCTCATGCGCGTCAAGCGGCATATCAATTGATTCATTGTCACGAAGCGGCGACGAATACGTATCCTCGGGAGAAGTTCTTTTCAGTGAACAGCCTGTCATTGCTGACGCGGATGATACGATCATAGCTGCTGCGATAAAAATTGTCAGAATTCTTTTCATATTTATTCCCCGGTTCTGATAATTACAAACTTTTTAAGCATAAATAACCTAATAAAGTATACCACAACAATGCCGGATTTGCTATCGGTAATTTTTCTGAAAATAAATATGCATTTAAATGCAATTATATTTAATCTACAAAAATCGCTGTGGTGCATTATCCTGTTTATTACGTCATAAATTGATGACTACAAGCCCGATCAGACAGATAAATACGCCTATTATCTTGTTTTTTTCGATCTGTTCGTGAAAAAGCAGCGCTCCCACAAAGATCAGTGCGACTGCGAGAACGGCGCTTTGCGTTATTTGCGCGGTGCTTACCTTCCAGCCTGCTTTATAAGCGTAGACCCAGCCTGCTTCAAGACCGACAAGAACAAGTCCGAAAGCAAACGGCACCCAGTTTGCCTTTGCGTATTCCCGGAAAATATCGGCGTCCTTGTTCAGAACAAAAAACAGGATAAGACACGTGATCGCACTGATAAAGTATGTTATTGTAAGCGAGGCGAATGGATTTATATTCTGCGGCATGCTTTTTGCGCAGATCTGGTAAATTGTGTTTGAGAGAACCACCAATGCGATTGGCCATATGTATTGAAGCATTTTCTTCTCCTTTGATACGATATATTTCAAACCTACTGCATTATAACACAATTGCAAAAAAATTGCTACCTGTTCCGCTTCTATAATTGAAATTCTACGAAAATGCATTATACACAAAAAATTAACTTGAATAATTATAATGAAAATGCTATAATAACCCCTGGATAATTAACCGAAAGGAAGAGAAAATATGGATATAAAAGAAGAATCGTTAAAGCTGCACTATGAGTGGAAGGGCAAGATCGAGGTAACTACGCGCTGCGACGTCAGCGATACATACGGCCTTTCTACCGCGTATACTCCCGGTGTTGCACAGCCCTGCCTGGAGATACAGAAGGATATTTCAAAAAGCTACGATCTTACAAGAAGACATAATCTCGTTGCCGTTGTTACAGACGGTACTGCTGTTCTCGGTCTTGGCGATATAGGCCCCGAGGCAGGTATGCCGGTAATGGAGGGCAAGTGCGCTCTGTTCAAGGCGTTCGGCGATGTAGACGCTTTCCCTATCTGCGTTAAGTCAAAGGACGTTGACGAGATCGTCAATACGATATATATGATCTCCGGAAGCTTCGGAGGAATAAATTTAGAGGATATCTCAGCGCCGCGCTGCTTTGAGGTGGAGAGGAAGCTTAAAGAAAAATGCGATATCCCCGTATTCCACGACGATCAGCACGGTACGGCTGTGGTCGTTGCGGCTGCTTTGCTCAATGCGCTCAAAATCGTAAAAAAGAATCTGAATGATATAAAGATCGTTGTAAACGGTGCAGGCGCTGCCGGAATTGCTATTACAAAACACCTTATAAACGTCGGCGCCGACCCGAAGAAGATCGTTATGGTCGATCGCGCCGGTACTCTCTGTGAGGGCAAGACTTACAACAACGACGCTAAGGAGGAAATGGCTAAGCTTACAAACGGTGATAACCTCAACGGTACTCTTGCAGACGCAGTCAAGGGCGCAGATATGTTCTTAGGCGTTTCCGCTCCCGGAGTGCTTACGGAGAAAATGGTCGCTTCGATGAACAGCGGTGCTATCGTTTTCGCTATGGCGAACCCCGTTCCCGAGATCATGCCCGATCTTGCTAAAAAGGCAGGCGCTGTTGTCGTTGGTACGGGACGTTCCGATTTCCCGAATCAGATAAACAACGTTCTCGTGTTCCCCGGACTTTTCCGCGGAGTTCTCGACTGCCGCGCAAAAGAGATCAACGAAGAAATGAAGGTCGCTGCAAGCTATGCAATTGCAGAGCTCGTTTCCGATGAAGAGCTTAACCCCGACTACGTTATCCCTGCTGCATTCGATAAGCGCGTTGCAAGAGCCGTTGCAGACGCTGTTATCAAGGCTGCTAAGGAAACAGGTGCGGCTAGAATTTAAAGATTCGGGAATTATTATCGAAATATCAATGCTTTCAGTTACAAAATTGTAATTTTTATTATTGCCATAGATGTTGTAATCCCCATGCGTATTGTGGTATAATTTTCTAAGATGTTGTATTGTGCAATCCTGTTATCCCTTGCCGTCAGATAGAAAAGATATCTGACGGCGAAGGGTGTTATATATATATTATCCTTTTTGTTTGAGATGTTATGGAGTGATAAGATGTCTAGAATTTGCTATGGCTGTATGAAAATAATCGGGGACGAAGACGAGAAGTGTCCCAATTGCGGCTTTGACAGAAGCGTTCGTCAGAGCCTTCCTTTTTTGCCTCTCGGCGCAAAGCTCCAGGACGGCAAGTATATCGTAGGAAAAAAGCTCGCGAGCAACAACGAAAGCACGAGATATATTGCTTTTGACGCGAGAACGGAAACCGCAGTTATTGTTCGTGAATTTCTTCCGAATGGTCTTTGTTCGCGCAGTAAAGAAGATAAAGACGATCTTTCTATCAAGGTTCGTTCGGAGAAAACAGCTGTATATAAGCGTCTTCTCAATAAATTTCTTGATTATAACAGAACGCTTGCAAGACTGAAGGACAGCCCTTGCCTTTGCAGCGTGCTTGATATTTTTACAGAAAACAATACAGCTTACGTCGTTGAAGAGAAGGAGGAGGTTTCTTCCTTTACCGAATACGTAAAGCGAAACGGAGGTCATCTCGAGTGGGAAGAGGCGCGCCCTCTGTTCATGCCGCTGCTGACCACACTGGAGGAAATGCATAAAAACGGCATTTCTCATTACGGCGTTGGTCCCAGTAATGTAAAGATGACGTCAGACGGCAAGCTCTATCTGCGCAATTACAGCGTTGCAGATATGCGCAAGGTAGGAACAGATCTCAGAAGTATGCTTATTTCAGGCTGCTCTGCGCCCGAACAGTACGACAAATTCGCAGTGCTTGACGAAAGTACGGATATCTATGGCTTTACCGCAGTGCTTTTCTACGCTCTTACAGGCAGCGTGCCCGAGGACGCCGAAAAGCGTAAAAATGACAACAAGCTGCTTATCAGCTCAAATATCAACAAAAAGCTGCCCTCTTACGTTCGTTCCGCTCTTGCAAGCGGTCTGCAGTTTGAGCAGGAGAAGCGCGTACAGACCTTTGCAGAGCTTCGCGCTATGCTTTCGGCAGCGCCTTCCGTTCAGGCTATCCGCGAGGAGATCGCCCGTCCCGACGTTGATGATGATGACGATGACGAGGTCGTAAAGGGAAGCAAAAAGAAAAGATCGGGCGGTTCAAAGCTTCCCGGAGTTATTTCCTGTGTCGTTTCTCTTGTGCTTTTCGTTATTATCGGTACGTACTGGCTGCAGGGAAATCCCTTTGCGGCAATGTTCTCGCCCTCCGATGCGTCTTCCGATTCCGACGCGGTCGGTGTTAACGGCGATACAGTTACTGTTCCGAATCTCGTCAGCGTAAAGTACGAAGAGGCTTTGGAAAAGGCTGAAAAGACTTCCGATTATCAGCTTCTCAGAGCTGTTGAGGAGGAGTTCTCAAACGATGTTCCGGAAGGATATATCGCTTCTCAGTTCCCCGAGGCTTATTCGGAAGAGGTTCAGGGATATTCGCTCTACATTACTATCAGTAAGGGCGCAAAAATGCGTGAACTTCCCGATCTGAAGGGCAAAACTGTCGATCAGGCAGCACAGCTTCTCGGCGATGAGAGCTTCGTTACATCTCAGTCGTTTGAGTACAGCGATTCTGTAAAGAAGGGCCTTGTAATAGGCTATGACGCTCATAATCCGGGCGATAAGCTTGAGTACGGCTCTACGATCGAGATAAAGGTAAGTCTCGGCGCTGAGGTCGTTGAGAAGAAAAATGAAAGCTCCCGTGCAGCTCAGGCTGACGCAGTTGCAGCAGAGCCGGGCGGAGAAAACACAGACGAAGAGGCGCAGGAGGAATTTTACGAGGAGTGATTCTCTTTTCCTCCGCCGCGTGAATAAAAAGCAACCAGCATTGCCTAAGCAGGCATTGCTGGTTGAATTTTAATTTCAAATATTTCAAATAATTATACTTTAGAAACGCTTATGCGGTCTTCGGTATTTTGTATCAGATTGAACAGACTGCTCGACAATGCCGGGTATTGCTCCTCAATTATTTCGGGAGAAAGCTCCGGGCGCGCCGTTCGCTCAACGCTTCTGTATTCAACAAGCGGCAATCCGTTCGCAAGGATTTGGGCGTTGCTTTCGGTGATCGTATGTAAAGCGTGTACACGGCTGTGGTAAAGATGCTCCGATACCGAAAACATATTTTGGGAATTTTTCGGGTTAGATGAATATAGTATGCGGAAAATAAGGTAGACCGTGCTTGAAATACAAGCTGATACCTCTGTTGAAAGACCTTTGTTTCCGATCTTGTCCAGAATATCGAAAATAATGGTCAGAGAATTGACAATAAGTTTTTTATTCAGCGCGTTTATCATTTCGATTTTGCTGCTTGCAGGCGACAGCGGCGTTGAGGTCGCTTCGGGAATATCCGATATTACGATCTGACCTGATTTCCTGTTTGCCGATCTTCCGAGAAGATAGTCGCATGAAACGTCGTAATAATCGGCTGTTCGAACGACGAAGTCAAGTCCGCATTCGCGGATACCTTTTTCGTAATGCGAAAGCAGCGGCTGAGATATTCCTAAATCGTCCGCAGCCTGCTTCTGACTTAATCCGCGCTCTTCGCGCAGAAGTGTAATTATTCTCGGAAAATCCTTATTTACTTTATTCGGTTTGCTCATTTTTTATCTGCCTTTCATTTGATTATACATATAGTATAACATCATTATTACAATCTGTAAAGTAAAATTGTAGAACAGCTGCCATAAATTAAGCATTGCAAAGGAATATACTACATGAAAACATATAACATACATTTTATACGCCACGGTGCATGTGAAGAAACGCGCAGGGGCGTATATGTCGGTACAAAGGACGTGCCCTTGAGTAAGGACGGTATAAAGGAGCTGAAAAAGCTCGACAAAGAATTTGACTACCCCGGAACGGCTGTGGTGTTTTCAAGTCCTTTGAAGCGCTGTCTGCAAACGTGCGAGGTGCTTTACCCTGCGATGAAGCCGATAGTGATCGACGATCTGAGAGAATGCAGCTTCGGAGAATGGGAAGGCAGAACGGGCGATAGCCTGAAAAGCAATGAGGATTTTAAAAAATGGCTTGCAGGCGATACGAGCGTTAAGCCGCCTAAGGGCGAAAGCGGCGCTGAGTTTACGCGCAGAATATGCAAGGTGTTTCAGAATATTGTAGACGGACTTGTAAAGACAGGCAATACCGACAGCGTTATTGTTACCCACGGCGGCGTTATCATGACGCTTCTATCTATCTACGGTCTTCCTCAGGCGAAGCCGTTTGACTGGGCAATGGAGGACGGCTGCGGATATTCAATGCGAATTATGCCGTCGCTTTGGATGCGCGACCGCGTAGGCGAGGTTTACGCGCGTCTGCCCTATGAGAAAAAAGACGAAGACGATGACGGCGGCTTTGACGATTACAGCGTTGCTTACTTTGACGAGGTTTAATTAATAATTCAATATATTAAAATCAACGAGAGGTGTTATTATGAAAAAGAGAAAAACAACAGCAATTGCCGCAATGATACTTGCGGCAGCTATGTCGCTTTCAGGCTGCGGCGGTACGCCCGAAACCGGCAGCAGTGCGCCTTCTTCTTCTGCGGCGCAAACGACAGATTCCTCCGCTGCTTCGGAATCTGCGTCAACAGGCGATACGGCTGCACCGGCAGCAGACGACGGAAAAGACTATTCATACCAGCTTAAAGAGGACGGCTCGATAGCTATGAGCTATGGCGCTATTCTTCACGCGTGGAGCTGGTCTTTCAAGACTATTACAGAGCATTTGCAGGAGATAAAGGACGCAGGATATACGTCTATACAGACATCTCCCATCAATGAGTGCAAGGTCGGCGAGGACGGCGGAATGACGCTCTACGGCGAAGGTACTGGAAAATGGTACTACCATTATCAGCCGACAGATTACAAGATCGGAAATTATCAGCTCGGCACAGAAGAGGAATTCAAGACTCTCTGCGAGGAGGCTAAAAAGCTTGGTCTGAAAATAATTGTTGACGTTCCGCTGAATCACGTTTCGAGCGACATGAGCGTTGTTTCGGATAATATTAAAAATCTCTGCGACGAGCCTTTCCACAACGAGGGCGAGATAACGAGCTATTCGAGCAGAAAGCAGGTAACTCAGGGCGATCTTCTCGGTCTTCACGATCTCAACACGCAGGACAAGGCTGTTCAGCAGTACGAGCTTGATTATTTGAAGCAGTGCGTGGCAGACGGTGCTTCCGGCTTCCGTTTTGACGCTGCAAAGCACATTGAGCTGCCCGACGATAAGGAATCCTTTGCTTCCGATTTCTGGCCGACAGTTCTCGATAACGGCGCAGAGTTCCAGTACGGCGAGATACTCCAGGGCGAAACCGACAGAATTGACGCTTATTCCGAGATGATGAGCGTTACAGCTTCAAATTACGGCGACGCCATAAGAAGAGCTTGTCTTGGAAATCTTTCACTTTCCAATATTTCAAGCTACGGTTCTTCAAAGGTTGACGAAAGCAAGTTTGTAACATGGGTAGAATCTCATGACAATTACTGCAATGACGGTTCGTGGGAGAATTACGAGGAATCCGAGATCGAATTCGGCTGGGCTGTTATCGCAGCACGCGCAGGAGGCGCGCCCTTGTTCTTCAGCAGACCGGCAGGCTCTAGCACTGACGACCAGTGGGGCAACAACAAGATCGGTGAGGTCGGCGACGACGGCTTCAAGAGTGCCAACGTTTCAGCTATAAACCATTTCAGAAATGATATGGCAGGTCTTGGCGAAACGCTTTCCAACCCCGATGAAGACGGCAAGGTCCTTATGATAGAGCGCGGAGATAAGGGCGCTGTTATCATCAATTCGACCGACGCAGAATATGCTCTTGACTCGGCAAGCGTTCTTTCTGACGGTACTTATACCGATAAGGTTTCCGGCGCAGAGTTTACAGTTTCCGGCGGCAAGATCTCCGGCAAGATACCGGCAAAGGGGATTGCTGTAGTTTATTGATCTGCGCGAATACAGTTAAGCACAAACTATAAAACGCGGAGATCAACTAGCCGTCATACAAAGTAAAAACGGAACTGCCCGT
>CACYDO010000228.1 GCA_902773165.1 uncultured Ruminococcus sp.
ATCAGGTCGCATATGTTTCCGGCTACGCTGCTTCACCCTCCGCTTTGTAAGGAAGCATGGATAGTATCGGCTGCCGATAAAATATGCGCGGTAAAAGAATATTTTGAGTACAAGAAACTCTCCCCTGCTTAATGCACGGGAGAGTTTTTTTGGTTGTTTTTACAATTCACTGTACTTCTCAATAATACTATTCATACTTCTTCCGTCAGCGATTAGAGAAATCATAGTTTTTGCAGGATTTGTGCGCTGATCTATACGATCATAAAGCGAATCGAGGAAACGCTCCTCGTTCAATCCCCTTTCCTCAAGCGCAGACTTTGCAATATCGACAATTTTCTTTAAAAGCTGCGATAGCTTATCCTCATCAATGAACTCGGGAATATCGTCCTTTACAAAAATTTTTCTGAGTTCGCTTGCGGTGTAGCCGTTATGATAGAGAACTGTATCGCTGTCTAAAAGCTGTGAAAGCTCTTCAACGCGCTCCATAAGACCAAGATGAAACGCTGCAACAGACAAATAATCACCGACAGGCTGACAGCAAACGCTGCGGAATTCTATCGTACCGCGGTACGTCAGGTCTTCGAATTTAAATGTACGCAGATAGCGCAAGTCGTCAAGCTCGGGGATTATCTCTATTGTTTCGTAGTCATTCTTTTCGTGGTTGAAATACTCGCCCTCCACTGTTTTGCGGCTGAAATAATCCACGATATTTACTGGCTCGAAATTGATATACTTATCTCCGCGTTCGGCGCAGTATATAGATGTTGTGGAAATATAGTTCAGAATATCGTCAACGGAAGAAAACTCGCAGTCGTACATTCCGATATTATGCGGATTTATTCCGTGAGGGCTGTTTTCCCAGAACATATCGCGGCAGCAAAGAAGACCGTTATCTTCACCGAGTAAAACAGAATTTGAGAACAGGAGCGCCTTTATTGGTTCAAGCTTTGAAAACGTGTTCATCACGAGCGGAAGCTTTTCAAATTCAACGTCGATCTGTACCTGTGAAGCGCTTGAAAAAGTGCCGTACTGAGGATATTTATGGAAATACATCGGCAGCTTATATTTTGTGTAGCTGTGGAGATGGTGGAAAAGCATTCTGTAACGTCCGTTTTCTATGGGAATATTGTGATTGACATTCCACCTCGGATTAACGCCCATACCGGTAAGTGTATGATCGCTTTCGGCGAGAACCTCCTCAATAAAACGGTAATACGTGCAGAAACGGCTGTTGATCGTATTGAGATTGTTTTCCTTACCGAACGAAAGCTCTAAATTATTATAAGAACAGTCGTAGGAAAGTATATCTCCGTTTTGTTTGCTTTGTGCAGCGTAGATATTTTTATCATCGTCAAGACCGATAACATCGAAGTCAAATTCCTGTATAAATTTCTTTGTAAGGTCATGAACAACGTCAAAATCTACCGCTTCACCGCTTTTATTCACAATAGGCATTTCAAATTCAACGCCTATACATCGAGGTCTTTGAGCCTTTGTCGGCTCGATATATTTTTTATATATTGCGTCTAAAACAACTTTTCTTTCCATAAATTTTCACTCCGATCATCCGGGTATACACCCGGCGGCATGTCGCCGCTGACAGCTCCGATTTTACTTTATTATGAAGGCGAATTGGTTTCCGCGCCGCCGGATATCGCCCATTAATACTTTTATCTTAACATAAGCCGCCGCATAAAAACAAATTAAAGATTAGAAAATATTCTGTAGAGCATTTTTACATTGTCGGCGTTCTCGATATACTCATTCTTATGAGCCTTCCCCATTTGCGCAAGCGCACCGTCTTTATACGCGCAAAGAGTGCAGAATTCAGCTCTTTTCCAGCGTTCGCCTGTAAGCGGCGCTGTTGCAAAGATCACGGTATCATCTTTTTCAAGATAAAACAGCGTGTCTTTGCAATTAGTGTGAACATAGAGATATTCACCGTCTGTAAATATAAGATTTAATTTGTTGCCCTTTGCCATATCGGCAATTATTCTGTCAAGCAGTGCGAAGCGTTCCTCAAAGCCTGCGCTGCCGATTTTATTTATCTCGTTTAAAAGATAGAGAAAAATACGTTCGCTGTCTGTTTCGCCGTTTTGTCTGCGCAAATAGCTGTAAAGCGGATCGTACTCAAAGATCGTTCCGTTGTGCGTCAGCGTCCAGCGATTTGCTCTCTTGTCAAATCCAGTAAACGGATGTGTATTGGAGATATCAATATTTCCTATCGTTGCATAGCGAATATGCGCAAGGGTTATCTTTGAGCGTATCGGCTTTTTCAGAATATCTGCGAGGTATTCGCTTTCTTCCGCCTGTTTGCATTCCTTTTTTATGACAGTATTTTTTTGTCTCATATATGCGAGACCCCAACCGTGAGGGTGCTTTCCGCTGTGTTTATAGAAGTTTGTAAGGTAGTCGTTTGCTTCAAAGCTCTCCTTCGAGCTTACCGCAAAAAGCATGCACATTGTCACCACTCTCCCGAAATTTTTCTGCAAGTATCAAGCC
>CACYDO010000229.1 GCA_902773165.1 uncultured Ruminococcus sp.
CTATGTTTCATTTTACAGTTTTTCTTTAATAAATAATGAATTATGAAAGATTAAAGCGAATAGTGTCTTCAAGTACATTCAGAAATCTGATATTCATCTAACATTAATAATTATACCACACTTTCCGCAATAAAACAAGCGCCTTGCACATCATTTCGTTATTTTAACATTATTTTTGCCGATATTTTACAGAGAACGTTTAAGAACCGGCAAAAAACGAGAAAGATGTAAATAATTCATGTTCCGGACGAGATTGCCGAGATGATCCGAATAGTTGTGCATTGCAAATAATATAGGACGGAAGTTTGCTCATTCCGTCCTTCAGATAAAGCCGCGTGGGTATTCACACATTGAAAGAGCGCACGCATAGATTCGTCCCTTTAATATAAATCAGACCTTCAAAATCTGTGTAGGTTCGGCGCTTATATGCACAAACAGGTGTTTAAACAAGCTGCAAATTATACAACTTTATTTAAAATTCTATATTGACATCTGTTAGATTTGATGATATAATGATGATATGATCTTTCGCAGCTTACGTTTCAAAGATCACGGACGATTTTTGAATACATATCCCGATACAGTTTTTTACACAGCCTAAGATCATTAACAGATCACACCTATAAAAAGGAGGATTCATCGTGAGAAAGATCATCAACAGCCCCGAAAACTTTGTGGACGAAACAATGGAAGGCATTATCGCAGCTTACGGAGACTGCCTGAAATTATATAACGGTGACAAGCGGATACTTCTTTCCGGTTATCCGACCCGTGAAGGAAAGGTAGGTATTATTACCGCAGGCGGAAGCGGACATCTGCCGGTCTTTCTCGGATATGTCGGATCAGGATTACTGGACGGCTGCACTGTCGGAAATGTGTTTGCCTCTCCCTCTGCGCAGAAAATGGCAGATACGATACGCGCCTGCGACAAAGGCAGCGGTGTGCTGTGTATTTTGGGAAACTACGGCGGAGATAAGATGAATATGGCAATGGCGTGTGAAGAAGTGGAGCTGGAGGATGATATCGTTACCCGCACAGTTCTGGTCTGCGACGATGTAGCTTCCGCGCCAAAGGAAAAAGCTGATAAGCGGCGCGGTGTTGCAGGAATGATCTATGCGTTCAAAGTGGCAGGCGCGGCAGCGAATTTGGGACTCAGCCTTGATGAAGTGGCTGACAAGACACGGAAAGCGCTCGATCATATCCGTACTATCGGCGTGGCACTTTCTCCTTGCGTGGTGCCGGAGGTGGGCGTTCCTACATTTTCTATTGAAGATGATAAGATCGAAGTCGGTATGGGTATTCACGGCGAAAAAGGCATCGAGGTCTGCGATATGATGACTGCCGATCAGATAGCAGAGCTTGCAGTGAACAAGATACTTGAAGATATGCCTGTCCCCGAGGGGAGCAGAGTTTCCGTAATGGTGAACGGGTTGGGGGCTACTCCGAAAGAGGAACTATTGATCGTATACCGCCGTGTGCATCAGCTGCTGACCGAAAAGGGTATCACACTTGTCCTGCCGCATATAGGAGAATATGCGACCTCAATGGAAATGGCAGGTCTGTCGGTAACGATCATGCATCTTGACGACGAGCTGGAAAGCCTTCTGCGTGCGCCGGCAGCTTCGCCGTTCTATACAAACTCAAATCTGCCGTAAACGGTATGACCTGTTATCGGAGGATAATAATATGATAAATGCGGATAAGATGCGCCGTGCATTCGGCGCTGTTGCAGAGATCATGTCGCAGCAGCGGGATTATCTGATTAAACTCGATCAGCGAAACGGCGACGGCGATCTCGGTATTTCGATGGCGGACGGATACGCGGCTGCAAGTTCAGCATTGCAGACGAGCACGGAAAATGATCTCGGCAAATTGTGTATCTGTGCGGGAAAAGCGTTTAACGAAGCGGCGCCTTCATCACTGGGCACCATTACATCAATATGTCTTATGGGAATGGCGCGAGTACTGAAAGGTCATGAGGAGGCGGATACTCTGCTGTTAAGCGAGGCACTTCTGGCGGGCGTCGCAAAGGTAATGGAAAAAGCAGGGTCAAAGCCCGGCGAAAAGACTATCCTTGATTCGGTCGTTCCCGCTTCTGAGGCTTTGCGCGATAATTCCGGCTCGGGAAGTAAAGCAGCCTTTGCAGCGGCAGCTGATGCGGCGAAAAAAGGTTCCGAAGCGACTGCTGATATGCCTGCTGTTCACGGACGCGCTGCTTACTATGGAGAAAAGTCGATCGGTCTTATAGACGGCGGAGCAGAAGTCGGAAGATTGATCTTCGAGACGCTTGCCGCGTTTGCTGCCGGTGAAACGTCCGGCAACGACTGACCGGCGATACTGTTACAATTTTCGCAAAAATACATTACGCCCCGGAAGCAGCCGCTTCCGGGGCGTTTGGTCTTACCGATCTTTCAAAGATCAGTATAATTTCTGTTTATTTGCAGACCAGACCGCCGTCACATAAATAATGACCGCCTGTGCAGAATGAAGCCTTATCCGACATAAGGAAATAAACCAGTTCGGCAACTTCTTCGGGTCTGCCTGCTTCCTTGCGGGCATAGAGCTGATTTTCCTGTTCCCAGTACTCGTCAATAGTCTTGTTCTCTTTTTTGGCGAAATCCTTGAACAGATTATCCACCAGCGCGGTATGTATAGTGCCTGCGCAGACCGCATTGACGCGGATATTGTATACGCCGAGATCAATTGCCAGGCTGCGGGTGATCTGTCCGATAGCTCCCTTTGTCATTCCGTAAACAAAGCTGTTGGGTTTGCCGACAAAGAACTGATCCGAATCATTAAGAACGACAGAGCCTTTCCCACGCTTGATGATCTGCGGCAGAACAGCCTGCAACGTGTAGACCGTACCGTAAATATTCGTATTTATCATCAGGTCAAGCTCTTCCTGCGTAACATCAAGGACTGTGTTGCAGCGATGAATCCCGGAGTTGCAGAACAGGGCGTCTATCCCTCCGAATTCTTTTACTGCTGTCTGAACTGCCTGCTCAAGTTCCTGTTTGACGGAGGAATCCGCCCGGACAAAGACTGCGCCGGGAACAACGGTATCCGGTTGCTGAATGTCTGTGTATAAAACATTCCAGCCTTCATTGCAAAACTTGACAACAGCTGCTGCTCCTATGCCGCTTGCACCACCTGTTATAAATACTGTTTTTTTCATCATGAACATCCTTTCTTATCAAACCGACCCGCAGTTCACAGTTGCCTTTGTCGTAAACGAAGCCGCCGTTTTCGTCCAAATCAACCCCTATAGTTAAGTAATGTGACACTGTAACCTCCTGTTTTTTTGTAAATGGTTTGTAACCTGCGGTTATGAAAAGCGACGTCGGCTCCAAAAGTATATTCTTGTCGGTCATCGTTGTCAAAATTAAAACTGTCCAGCAGTTCAAGGCCGCCGTAAATGAAGTTGCCGTTTTCGTCAATATCAATGATCCTAACGCCGTAAACGTTTATCGTGAATTCTGTGAGGTTTACAGTATAATCGTTAAGACAGATAGTATTATCGACAGCGGAGTACGCCATTGATACTTCCTTTGTCGTTTCCCATAATTTGGTTTTGGAATTATACTCCTGTTTGACAATTTTCACCGTGCCGTCATCGTTTTCGACCGTCCGAATTCTGGGAATTTCGTTATAATAAACGCAATTGGTCGTATCTTTGTTTCTGAATTCTATATAGACGGAACTAAGATCGACGTCGGCTCCCAAAGTAAATTTTTGTCGGTCATTGTTGGTAAAAGTCTGATTGAACAGCAGTTCACAGTTGTCTTTGTCGTAAACGAAGCCGCCGTTTTCGTCCAAATCAATGACCCTTTTGCCGTAAACTCTTATCTCCCGGTTCGTGATGTCCCCATTTAAATCGTTAAAACAGATAGTAGCATCGGCAGCGGAGTATGGCTTTGTTGCCTTCGTCGTTTCCCATAAGTTAGTGGCATGATTAAACTTCTCTTTGATAAATGTCAACGAGCCGTCATCGTTTTCAACCTTCGTAAATTTTTGATCCTCTACTGTTTTAAAAGTAACATCGTTTGAGACATATGAGGCATACTCACAATTATGAACTAATTTCTGTCTGATATCGGAGTCACCTCGTACATTTACAGAAGCAGTAACATAACCAAACTGACCAAAATATATTTTATCCCAAACCTCGTCGATTAAAACTTTTAACCCTCCGCAATTGTTTTCATACAAACCAGAAAATCCTTTTAAAGATTCGTCTCCGACTTTGCCCGAATAAATGCTGATATTTTGGACAGAGCTGGTATTACTAACGTCTCCGATGAGGTCTTTTAAATAAATATCATCTAACTGAGTATACAAGCCGGCATAAAGAGAATTCAAATAATCCTTTACGTTGAAAGGCTTAGGTTTACGAGTATTTTTTGAAGTTGTTGTATGCCTGAATTCTATCCTGACGGAATCAAGATCGATATCGCCGCCAAAAAGCCAGTCGACACTGCCGTCTTCATCGGCACTCAGACTTGTCAGCAGTTCCACATCACTCAAAATGTAATTGCCTTTATCGTCCATATCAATGATCCTTCTGCCGTAAATGTTCACCGTCTTGTTCGTAATGTAACTAGAGTTGCCGATACCGTCAAAATAAATAGTAGCCTGAACACCCCGACGCCAATCTCGCAACTGTGAATAGCAGTCGATACTTCCCGGGCTCGGTCCCCATCTTAAAAAGTTCGTGTAAAGGCCGCATTGGATCACTTCAAACGTGTGTCCGTCATCAAACGTGCGTTTGATTCCTTTATAACCTGTCTGGGGGTCGGTATATTCCACTATGTCAACTTCATGCGCCTCCGAAGCAGCAATATCGCCGCCTTCGGATATGTCCCCCTCATACGTCACCGAAACAGCAGTATCGCCGCCTTCGGATATGTCCCCCTCA
>CACYDO010000230.1 GCA_902773165.1 uncultured Ruminococcus sp.
GCGCTGAGTTCCGCAGCAGTAGGCGATAAGCGCCGTAAGCAGATACGCTGCGATTATACCGAGAAGACCGAAACCAATCTCGACAAGATCGGCAAGAAAATACCTTGCTGTGCGCGCCGTGATCCCCATAACGACGAATGAGCCTATAACAAAGGGCAGGGCAACAGCCGTTATGCCGCCGAAAAGATGAGAAACAAACAGCGTTGTCCTCGTGGTCGGCATGGAACAGAACATATCCGTACTGCGCTTGTCGTGTAAAAATGAGAATGTTATCAGAGCCGACAGAAATGTAAAGAACATTGCTCCGCCCTGAGCGATTATGATCGACGTTAGTCCTGTATCGCCGAAGCTTTCAGTATGATTATCCCAGCCACTTCGCAGAAGATCCGCCATTACATACAGATCAAGGATGATTCCGAGCGCCATGAGCACCGAAAAGACGATGATAATGGGTTTATTTCTTTTTATTGCCCATTTATAAAGCACGGGGAATTTCTTATTTGAGAATGTTGTCGATGTCATAACCTACCGCCTCCATTTCACTGATAAATACCTCTTCCAGCGTAAGCGGAAGCATTTCCATGTATATCGGTTTAAGCTCTCTTATCGCGTTTTCGATCTGTTCGCCGTCACCCTTTACAGTGAGCGTCATCATCTTGCCCTGACGCGCGACGTTAACAACGTTAAGATCCTTAAACACGCCCTCGCCAAGCTCGTTTTCAAACACAGCCTGAACTCTGTGTATACCAAGCTTTGCTTCGTCAAGCTCCTTTTCGAGTATGATACCGCCCTTGTGTATCAGACCAATGTGGTCGCAGACATCTTCAAGCTCGCGCAGATTATGTGAAGCGATGATAACCGTCGTTTTATTCTCCGCTACCATCTCCATAAGAAGCTTTTTGATAAGCTGACGAACCACCGGGTCGAGTCCGTCAAATATCTCGTCGAGCAGAATGTATTTCGGGCAGGTCGAAAGCGCAAGCATAAGCGCCGCCTGTCTTTGCATTCCCTTCGACATATTGATTATCCTGTCGTTTACGCCTATCGGGAACATGCAGATAAGCTTTTGGTATTTTTCCTCGCTCCAGGACGGATACATCTCTTTGTAAAGCGCTGCAAGCGTAGAAACTGTGGAATTGTTGTAAAAATACGGGAAATCGGGGATAAAGAAGCATTTTTCTTTAACCTCGGGATTCTCAAATGTGCTTTCGCCATTGATCTCAACGCAGCCGCCGTCGGGGGCGTATATTCCCGAAATAATGCGAAGCAGAGTTGATTTACCCGAGCCGTTCGAACCTATCAGCCCGAAAACCGAGCCTTCCGGTATGGTAAAGGACAGATCGTTCAGCGCTGTTTTTTCGCCGAATGTTTTCGTGATATTTTTGATCTCCAGCATTATTTATTCACACCTCCTGAATAAATTTCGTCTACGATTTCTGTGATTTCTTCTTTCTCAACGCCCAGATTACACGCAGTTTTCAGATCTTTTTTAAGATCCTTGAGCGTATTTTCTTTAAGCCCTGCGAGCTTTGCGGAGTTATCGGCAACAAAAGAGCCCTTGCCAACGGCGGAATAAATATACCCGCTCTGCTCCAGCAGCTGATATGCCTTTGAAACGGTGTTCGGGTTAATTCCCAGCGTTGAAGCGAGCTCTCTGACGGTCGCAAGCTTCTCCTGCGGCAAGAGAAGCCCAAGCGAAATTTCCTTTACTACCTCATTATATATCTGCTGATATATCGGTTCACCGCTTCGGTAGTTGATGTTGAATGTACTGAACAAAATTTCTCCTCCTTTCAAATGTGGTGTGGCGGCGTGTCGCCGCCGGCTGTTCACTAATTTTCATGATTTTTCCGCATTGATATTAAATGTAAATTGTATGATGACAATTAGTACAATATCAGTATAGCATAGTACAATAGCGGTGTCAATAGTATAAATAAAAATTTTTTTGAATGCTTAAACTAATTGACACAGAGAATGAATAATGGTATGCTAAATAATATAAAGGTGGTGTGGTTGAGTTGCGTGAGGAGTATGAGTTTTTCTGCCGTCAGTATTACGACCGGATATACCGTTTTTTGTTCAAGCTTTGCTCAGATCGGGAGCTTGCAGAGGATCTTACTCAGGAGACGTTTTACAGAGCATTTTTGTCGCTGCACCGTTTCAGAGGGGAGAGCGACCCGTTCACATACGTTGCTGCAATTGCCAAACACACCTACTGCAAATACATAAGAAAAAGTAAACGGCGGCC
>CACYDO010000231.1 GCA_902773165.1 uncultured Ruminococcus sp.
ACTTGCATTTGTAAAATATCTGATAGGTTTTCCGAGCTTTCGTGCTGTATTGACGATACTGTAATACGATCTGTGCGGTATCGCATTGGACTGAACCCAGATAACATCGGCATACCGAACAAGAGATACGTCTATTTTCATCTCTTTGGCAATAAACTTGATGTCGCCCTTGAACAAAGGCTTCAAGCTCTTTAACCAAGTTTCATGACCGCCAAAAACGACTGTACTTTTTTGTATGGTATAAGGGTATTTTTTATCATCGGCAATTTCAACGGTGGAATCATCAACTCTGTCAAAATCGTCATTATTGAATACGATCTCACGCAGATCGGCAAGCTCTCTGTGTTCGGCTTCTGCGGTCAATCTTTGTTTTTCCATCTGCTTTCTTGCATCTGCCGCGGCTTTCTCTGCGGTGTGCAATGCGGAACGAAGCTGCTGTATCTGTTTTTCCATTTTGGCTTTTTGATCTTCCCAATCACCCGATTCATCTACTTGAGTGTGGTTTGTTTCTTCTGAATATGTATCAGGTGACAGCATTCTCATATATTCCGGGTCAATGTTGCATGCAGCTCTCTTCCACTTTGCATTACTCAAAGCCGTCATACAATACAGAATTGAAATAGCCTTGTTTTGCCGTATTCCATATTTTCCGAGAAATTTTAATTCTGCGTCATAACGGTGAAGGTTTCTCGGCATAAGGCAGCCTGTCGTTTCATAAACGATCTGTGCAAGATTTCTCGCTTCGTATCGACTCTCATCTTTCATTAAATAATCACGAGTATACCAATTCGGGAAATCCGGCTTTTTTCTGCTTATCGGCGGAATGTCATCCCAATAAATATCATCCGATTCATCGTATTCACACAACCCCCACGGCAAACTGTCGATCACCTCAGACATCATTCCGACGCAGGCTCCGTAAAGCCATGGAAGATCGCTACCTGTTTCAATCAAATACAGCAATGCGAAGCATAGTTCATAAGGATCGTCTATTGGCAGGGGCTTTACAAGATCATCGATCAATTCTTCGGGGAAGTATTCCTCTGCCATCTCTTGCGTCAAATAACCGTTATTGTTAAAAAAGTAATGAATCTTGCTGCGTTTGCTTGCTATCTCTTCATATTCTTTTGCAAGTGCATCATGACGTTTATCTAACTCTTCCATTCGGGAAAAAAGCGGACGCACTTGTGATTCAAGGCCGCCTATCGTACCTTTTAGAAAGGCTTCTATAGGATCTTCGGAATTTTTGAAACCTGCACCGGACGATATAGGTATTTTGGGAAATCCTGATGCGGGATTTCGAAGCAGAACATTCGTGGGCTGTTTTGCTTTTGAGACCTTTTGTTTCTTTTGGATTTGTTTCCGCTCCGCTGCGTACTGTTCCGTCTTTTTTTCGATTTTATCTCTGAGCACGTTATTCTCTCTGCGCACCTTGTTTAGTCCATTGATACAATTTGCATATTGATCTTCAATGTAAGAAAATGCGATAAAGAAACGCTCCGTCCACGCTTCAAAGCACTCTTTAAAATGCTTGACGGCTTCATCCTTTTTCCACTGCGGAATTAGTTCAATCAGCGACTCAAAATTCTTTCTGCTCGGAACATTAGCGTGATCCTTTCCTTCAGCAGCAAGATTGCTTGTAAAAATGCGATACGCTTCTCCATCTATATTCTCTATTGGAGCGATATCCTGATTTCTGTAAAACAGAACATATTCCACGCTTGCAATCAGTGCCTCATCATACTGACAATCCCATAAGTCAACATCAAAAAAATCATCGAGTAATGAATCGTCATGCGGCAATAGCGGATACAGCGTCTTCCATGGCAAGTAGATCTCCGTGATCTTGTCCAATATCCAGATTGATGCGGCCTTCAACATATGACCATCATACTCAATAGATGCATAGCTTCGGCTCAATAAATTTAGTGTTATCCAATCATCTGCACATTTTTGATACCGTACATCAACGCTTTTCAGAGAATCAAGCAATGCCACAGTTCTGCGCTTTTCCATTGATGTTGTCATGTCAAGAATTCCACTACTGTAACGATTGTTCTTCTTCGTTGATTTTGCATGAGTTTGCTTTATATGATGTATCTCTTCTTGAATTCTTTTCTGCCAATCCTTTGGCTGAAGGACAGTATCATTTTCCAGCATCGGAATTCTATCTAATTTGTATTTTTTCATAACACGCCTCCGTTGTTTTTTCTTGAAACAGCAGCAAAACTGATTTTACATTAATAAAGATTACAGGTTTATTATACCATAACCGAGTTGTGTTATCAACATATCTTTCCTTAGTATTGCTTATTTTGACAAAGCGGCGAGCAGTTCAATTCCAGACTGCCCGCCATTCATTTTGTCAATATCAGACACCGTATTCTTCAACCAAAATTCTCACAATAAAGCCGTTTATCACTCTCTCATTCAACCTTGCACCCCACAAAATACGATGTCTATTTGAACTGCGGAAATTCCGCACATTAAGAATAGCGGCGAGCAGGTCTTCCCTACTCGCCGTATTTGTTGTTATTGTCTACGCCGCTATCGGCTTACCTATGTTTTCATTACTGCTCAATCCCGCGCTGTGGCGAAGAACCGCAAGAGCATCTGCCGATGTAATATTACCGTCGCCGTCTACATCTGCGAGCTTAGTCTGTTCGGGAGAAAGACTCGAAAGCCCTGCACTTGTGCGGAGAATTGATAGTGCGTCTGCAGATGTGATATTGCCGTCTCCATCTACATCTCCGAGATTGCCTGCCGGCTCGGTATCACCAGACTTTACATCGTCGGGGTTGGATTTTGATGTTTTTGTATCGAGTATCGTTTCGTATGTGCCGTTATCGTCCTTGTCTACAGCAATACCGATGGTGTCCTCGTCGATCTCATCCGTAAGACGTTTCACTAAAAAACACCCGATATCCAAGCACTAATACCTGCATA
>CACYDO010000232.1 GCA_902773165.1 uncultured Ruminococcus sp.
GAGGTCGTAAATACATTGACCGTAACCGTTGCCTTCTTGCCGGAAGCAGCTGTTGCCGTAATAACAACGGAGCCATTTTTAACAGCTCTTACCGTACCGAAAGCATCGACCTCGGCAATGCTCGGATCTTTTGAAGACCACTCTGCGATCCAGTCATCGTGATCGTATGGAGTAGTTTTGTTGTTTCTCTTGAGGTCTGCCGTAAGGTCAAGCGTAGAGCCTACGCAGAGATTCTTTGTGCTTACAGTTTCGCCTGTAAGTTTTTTGATAGTTACAGTATCGCAGGCCTGGAGAACTCTTACGGTAAATGTCTTTCCTATCGTCTTATCGTTCTCGGAATAAGCTCTTACTGTAACTGTTCCTCTTGCAATACCATGAAGCTTGATAAGCTCTGATGTCTTCTTAGGAACTGTTACGAACTCATTAGAAGAGTCGCTGATATCCCAAACAACTTGATCGTCGGGAGTTCCGCCGTTTTCGTCTACAAGGCGAGCGTTGAATACAATATCCTGGTTTGTGAAGATATCAAATGAGGAATTCTCATACACCTGACGGATATCGCTGCCGCTGCCCGTTGTAATGATAACGTCATCGGACAGGACTTTTTCGCTGACGGTTACTGTGCAGGAAGCAGATCTTCCCGTACCGACAGTTGTTGCGGTAATTTTTGCAGTACCTACCTTTTTACCTGTGATAACAGCTTTCTGAACATTTGTAAGGCTGCCTGTTTCAGAGCTTGCAACCTCTGCGATTGTCGGGTCTGATGATGTCCAGATTACTTCTTCGTTAGCGCTTGTCGGAGTAAGTGCGGCGCTGATCTCAGCTGCCGATTCTTCTTTTATGTTCAAAGAAGGATTTGAAAGAGTGATACCTGTCGCGCTTGAATAAACTGTTATGTAGCAGTCAGCCGCAACGCCGCCCGTTTCACCGCGGACGGTGATCCTTGCAGTACCGTTTTTCTTTGCGGTGATCTGCATTCTTGTATCGCCGGGAATGCTGCTGTTAGCAGCTTCCACCTTAACAATACTCGGGTCGCTCGATTCCCATGTAAATACATCGGTAGCACCGGACTCGTAGCCTGCTATATTCTTATTATAGGTAGGAGTAGGCTCTATCTCCAGCATGCCCGAAGAATTAAGCTCCATATAGCCGCGGATCTCGGTGCTTTCTCCTGAGATCTGAGCACCGGGAACCTTTGTATAATTGATGTACACTGCAGGATTATTTTTGAAGTTGTACATTTTTATGTACTTAGGCATTGTATAAACAGGAGTATACGTCAGATGATCGCCATAAACATACGGTTCGGCATAAACAAGATGTTCTGAGCCTGTTGTGTGATAATGCTCTCTCTGCGCGATAACGTCATCGCTGACAGAAACAGTTTTTCTTCTGCCCTGTTCGTCAACAGCAAAGATCGTACCGTCGTAATCGTTCGGCTCTATTGATACGCTCTCTTCGCCTGTTTCTTTGTCTTTTTCCTTTACGACATTGAGAGCATATTCAGTCCATGTTTTTTTACCTGAAACAAGCATAGGTCTGTCGGTAAGCTCACCTGTGAACGGGTCACTGTAATATTTGCTGCGAGCTGCCTGATACTGATCCTGATCTATAAGCCCGTTGTCAAGAGCCTCCTGAGCCATTTTCAGGTCATATGTCATTCTGGCTGTCGGCTTGATGTAAGCAACGAGCCAGACCGGGTTATTTGTTTTTGGAACATAAGTATCACCCTGAACCTCAGCACGTTCTGTGAGAACGAGGTTATCGGGATTATACTGAATTACTCCGTTTTCGTCTCTTGAAATAAACGTCTCTGTTTTGCTCTTATCCTCGCAGGCATACCACCCCACCTGATCGAGATATTCGGAATTTGCAGCAGAATGTTCGGTAACTATTTTGCTTGTCATGGAGTAACGGTGATCCGTTATTGCTTCGTAACCATCTTGAACATTGTAAATGTAATCGCTGAACGGAACCATGTTGGTGTCGCCGTTAAAAAACACGTTAACATCGCTTGCAGGCTCGTAAACATGCACGTTTACAACGCGGCGCACCTCACCGCTTTCAGAACCTATGGAGAAGGACGTTTCTCCGGGCATATATGACTTCTCTTCGTACTTACCGACCGTTTCGCCTGTCAGAGGATCCTTATAGCTCTTGTTGTAGCGCCATTCGCTGCCTGTGACTGTGATCTCCCAGACGATCTTATGATCCTCTTTGGATATCTGTTTAACAGAAGCATCGAACATACTGGATGCACCCGCTCCAAAAGCGACGAGATTATCTGTAAGAATCTCGTTGTCGTTCTCCATTACAACGGTCAATGTTTCGGATGTAGCCTGACCTGCGCGCGAGGAATTGTCTATATAGACATTTGCGCGGTCAGAAATATCATTGCCGTACTTGTCATAAATCAAAAGCTTCGTCGCGTCTGATTCGTCAGCTTCTGCCGTAAACGTTCCCGTCAGAGAGCATGACATAAGCAGAGCTGCCGACGAAAGAAATGCAAGACCTTTTTTAGCTGTAACTGCCAGCTTGCGTTTTGTCATATTCTGATCTCCTTTTTTTGAAATTTCTTGTATCCACTATATACCGCAAAAAGCTGATGAAACAAAAAATGCCACAACAGCAAAAAACAATAACCCCCTTTTAGCAATATTTCTGAACAGCAATTTACAATATATGGAATACAATTAGTAAACTTACATATCAATTATAATAGAAAAAGTGCATTCATGTCAATAGTAATTATGCAAAAAACATCATTAATGTGACAGCACCGGGCAAACACGAAGCGGATTATTTCAAGAGGTTTTGACATTACGGGAATGTGCAGGAATTCTGAGCAGACTTTTTTCTCATACAAATAAAGCTCAGGCAAACTGTCGCCCGGCAAGCTTTCCAGAGCATAATCATGCCAAAGAACTTCGTGTTATTACTTGGACAACCAAATAATCGTGAATATAAAAAACATAGCTTCGCAGCATCCCCTAGTAATCAGCCTGCGGCGCGGAGAAGAATTGCCAATCGAGATAAAGCTATATGTAAACTGAAATTGATCTCCGCGTCTTTTTCTTTAATATAAAAACGCGGAGACCAACTGACTGTCACTGTAAAGTAAAATCGGAACTGCCTCCGGGCGCCTGCCCGGCGTTAATGTAAATATTAGTTGGCAACCCAAAACGCGGAGAAC
>CACYDO010000233.1 GCA_902773165.1 uncultured Ruminococcus sp.
GACGAGCTGTAATTACCGTAAGAACTGCTTGCGTATTTACCGGAATAGCCCTCGGAGGAGTAGCCGGAGCTTGCGCCAGTGCTTTTTTCGGACGAGCTGTAATTGCCGTAAGAGCCGCCAGCATATTTGCCGGAATAGCCCTCGGAGGAGTAGCCGGAGCTTGCGCCAGTGCTGTTTTCGGATGAGCTGTAATTGCCGTAAGAACCGCTTGAATAGTTGCCCGAGTAGCCGGACGCCGTGCCGCTGTTATTCTCATCTTGCTGCTTTGATGAGCTGCCCTGCTGCTGAAAAGCAGAACCACCCTGCTGCTGGAAAGATGAGCCACCCTGCTGCTGGAATGCCTGAGCGCCGCTGCCGCCGGAAGGTTTGCTTCCAAACGTTTCATAATCGCTGCCGCCGGAAGGCTTGCTGCCGTATGTTCCGTAATCGCTGCCGCCGGAAGGCTTGCTGCCATATGTTCCGTAATCACTGCCGCCGGAAGGCTTGCTGCCATATGTTCCGTAATCACTGCCGCCGGAAGGCTTGCTGCCGTATGTTTCATACTCTTCATTACGGTTGATAGGACGCTGAGATTCTGCTGATTGCGTACGTTTAGCTGTAAAAGCATCCATTAAGCTGTCAGTGCCTTCTCCGTTGATGCCTAAATATTTAGACTTGCCGAATGCAAGAATGCACATAAAAACAGGATTAACGAAAAACAGACCGACCGCGAAACCTATTCCGTGACCGAAAGCTTTGGAAAGCTTATGGCATTGCAGCCCATACAGCACAAGAATACCTATATTCAGCATTATACCGAGAAGATGCATGACAGGCTGATCGGGGTCGTTCAGCGAGTTGTTGAAAAAAGAGCGGACGAACATCGCCGTTACGGCAACGGCGGCGATCGTTTTGCCGCAGGAAAGCTCGTAAAGAATATATGTGTTGTAATACGGTATGAACGCCCGCCAGCCGGGTCTTGCGGCTTTGGCAAACAGAATACAGCAAGCAAGTGCGTTAACAACAGCGTATATCAGCGTGAAGGTGATGATAGTCGGCATCATTCGCATTGCATTTTCTAGAGATTCATTAGTCATGTTCATTTTTCTAACCCTTTCTGTCAGACTGAAAATCTGTACGTTGTTACTGAGAGATCAGACCGTGCTGTCTGCACAGACCGAGCCAGTCGGAATACTCTTCAAGCAAAAGAGTATACAGCTGGTCGTCGCTCAGGTAACTAAGATCGTTTACATTTGCAAAATTAGCGTTGTCGATAAAACGACCCTTGAGATTGTCAAGTCGTTCGAGAAAATCAAATTTATCGTTTCCAATGCCGATAAACTTCCAGAAAATATTATATCTGCTTGCTTCTGTAAGGATCTCCTTTGAAGCTGTTTTGTCTGAGTTCGCTCCGTCTGTTATAAAGATGACAAACGTCGGAACAGTGGATTTTTGCTGATACGCGTAACGCTTCGTTATCTCCTGCATGATGGGCGCATAGCAGGTGCCGCCGAAGTGATCCTTCTTCGAGAGAATGATCTTGCTGACGTAGCCGTCAAGATTGTCAGGCGTGACAGGCTCGAATTCCTTGTAAATGCTGTCGAACCAGTAGAAATCAAGCTCCGCATTGTCATCGAAATACATCGCCATCGGGAAAACTCTTTCAAGCAGAGTCTGCACCGTACCGTCCTTGTACATCGTGCGCATTGAACCCGAATGGTCAAGCGCAAAAACGACTCTCGCCACGCTTCCGTTTATTGAAGCGGACTTCGCTTTTTCGTCGATGATGTCTTTTCTGAGCGTAAGCTTTTTGTTAAGCTCCTCGTTTTTTGTAAGGCTGATTTTTTTCTGTGTTTGCTGCTGTTGAGAACTCTTTTTTATACTGTCCTTGCTGATAAAAAAAGCCATAACAATACCTCCCTTTCTTTATTGATATTATACCATATATTGCAAAAGACTGCAATCATTTTATTAAAATCTGCGTTTGTTTATTAATAAAAGAATACTTATACATACATCAGGATATACTGTTTTTCAGAAGGATATAATAATAAAATTTACTGCAAGTTGTATTATAATATAGAATATTTAAATTAATAAAAACGCCGCTACATACAGCCTGATTTGTGTAAATAGACGTAAATAATAATGATTTTTTACCTTTTTATGTGAAAAAGCTGTTGATTTTTCGAAAAATTCGCTTATAATATATATAATAGGCTTTTTATATCTATTTGCTGAAAAATGTTACAGGCGTGCAGTCGCTTTTGGGGAAAGACGACTAAGTATTGAAAAATCAGAAAGGTGTGGTGTTATGGCTGCTAACAGAAAGTATTATCAGGACTACGAAGAGCTTTGCGAGTTGATGGACAAAAGTGCAAACGAATACGACAGAGAAAAGATCGAACGAGCGTATCTTCTTGCCGAGAAAATGCACGGCGATCAGCGCAGAGTTTCCGGAGTTCCTTATATTCTTCATCCGACGTCGGTTGCCTGTATCATCGTAGATCTCGGAATGGATACCGACTCAGTAGTCGCCGCGCTTCTTCACGATGTAGTTGAGGATACACCGGTCACGCTTGAAGAGGTCAGCGACCAGTTTGGCAGCGATGTCGCTCACCTGGTTGACGGCGTTACGAAGATCAGCAAGATCGCTTATACAGAAAAGGAAGAGCGCCAGGCTGAAAACGTCAGAAAAATGCTAATCGCAATGGCTGACGATATCAGAGTAATAATCATCAAGCTTGCCGACAGACTTCACAATATGCGCACTATCGACTGTATGCGCGAACAAAAGCGCCGCGATATCGCGCTTGAAACGATGGAGGTCTTTGCACCGATCGCGCACCGTCTTGGTATCAAGGCGATAAAGGACGAGATGGAGGATCTTTCGCTTCAGTATCTCGACCCGATAGGATATAAAGAAATAGAAAACTACTTAGAAAACAATATCGCCGACGGTCAGGGCTTTATCAAAAAGATCATCGCTCAGATCTCCGAGCGCGTTTCAAAGGATATTAAAGACGCGATCGTCAGCGGACGCGTAAAAAGTATTCACGGAATTTACAAAAAGCTCATTGTTCAGGGAAAATCTCTCCAGGAGATCTACGATATTTACGCGGTAAGAGTGATCGTTGAATCAGTTTTTGACTGCTATAATGTTTTAGGTATAGTTCACGATATGTTCCAGCCGCTGCCAAGCCGCTTTAAGGATTACATCTCTACCCCGAAGCCCAATTATTATCGTTCTCTCCATACAACTGTAATAGGTACGGACGGCGTTCCGTTTGAAGTTCAGATACGTACCCGTGAAATGCACATGACCGCAGAATACGGTATCGCAGCTCACTGGAAATATAAGCTCGGTATTTCAAGCAAAAGCTCGATGGACGAACAGCTTGCCTGGATACGTAAAATGCTTGAAAATCAGGAAGACAACCACGACCCATCGCGCCTTATCAAAGACATTAAAACAGACCTTTCCTCCGACGAGGTGTTTGTTTACACTCCGCGCGGAAAGCTTATCAACCTGCCGATGGGTTCAACCGCGATCGACGTTGCTTACGCCATTCACAGCGAGGTGGGCAACAGAATGCTTGGCGCAAAGGCAAATTACCGCATTGTTCCGATCGACTATATAGTAAAAACAGGCGATATCATCGAGATCTTAACGGGCAAGGAAGGCTCTGTGGGTCCTTCGAGAGATTGGCTTAAAATAGTCAAAACGAGCGACGCGCGCAATAAAATACGCCAGTGGTTCAAGCGTGAAAAGAGAGAGGAAAATATTGTCCTCGGAAAAGCTGAGTTTGAAAAGGAATGCCGCAAAAACGGCATAGATCTCGACGAAAAGGATCTCGCCAGAATGATGGAGCCGATCCTAAAAAAGAAAAATATCCCCAATATGGAGAATTTTTACGCCTCTATCAGCTACGGCGGAACGGTGCTTTGGAAGCTGCTTCCTCGTATGAAGGAGGAGTATCTTAAAATAGCTGCCGAAAAGGAAAGCAGCGGTGCAAAGGACGAGGATTTCGTTGTTCCGATCACCGAAGAACCCGAGCAGCCGACCGCTTCTAAAAGCGGTGTTATCATTGACGGCATGGACGACGTTGATATCAAGTATGCAAAGTGCTGTACTCCGCTTCCGGGCGATGAAATAATCGCTTTTATCACAAAGGGGCACGGCATTTCGATACACAAGCGCACCTGCTCAAATGTTCCGAGGGTTATCGAGGAATGCGCCGATCCCGACCGCTGGATAACGGCAAAGTGGGCAGAGTCTATAAACACGTATTTCAGAACGGTCATCGAGATTAGAGCCTACGACAGAACCGGGCTGGTTGCCGATCTTTCGGGGCAGCTCGGCGCGATGAAGATCCATATTCACAATATGAGTTCACGCGCTACCGGAAACGGCAAGGCGTATGTGTGCTTTACGATCACGGTTAAAGATAAAGCGCACCTTCGCGATATTATCTCGCGCCTTGTGTCTGTCAAGGGCGTAATATCGGTGGAAAGAACGAACAAGGCGGCTTCGTTCTGACAAAAACCTTTATTATAAAGTTTGCAGGATTCAAAGGGGCAGCAAGCCACAGCCCTTTTAGGGGAATTTTGGCAGAAAATGTCCCTTAGCAGGGCGTCAGAACAGCGTACCTCGACGCTCCAAGGCGACAAAATGAGTTCGGATATACGAATAATGTAAAAATGTAATGTTTAAAATTGCAGAGATAGGATAATAGAGTAAAGGAGCAGATCGCTTGAAAGCAGTAATACAGCGCGTTTCCCGTGCGTGCGTAAAAGTAAACGGGGAGATCGTTGGGCAGATAGCAGAGGGATTTCTCGTCCTTCTCGGCGTTGCAGGCGAGGATACCGAAAAGCATGCCGACGCCTTAGCCGCAAAGATCGCAGGACTTCGCGTTTTTAACGATGAAAATGATAAGATGAATCTGTCGCTTACAAGCGTAAACGGCGAAGTTCTTGTCATATCAAATTTTACTCTTTACGGCAACTGCTCCCACGGCAAGCGTCCGAGCTTTATCGCTGCGGCACGCCCGGAAAAGGCTCAGCCGCTTTACGAGTATTTTTGCGAAAGACTTCTTTCGGAGGGTGTTCGCAAGGTGGAAAAGGGTATATTCGGAGCAGATATGAAGGTCGAGCTGCTCAACGACGGCCCTGTTACGCTTGTTATTGAAATGTAAGAGTAAAATAATAATGGGCAACCAATAGGCGGCGCGGAGACCAATTAACCGCCGTGGGAAAGTCCGCCGGAACTGCCCGTCGGCGCTTGCCGACAGCGACGATCTGAAAATATAGAATAATACCGCTCTCTGCGCAGAGAAAGGAAGATTCAAAAATGATAAACATACAGCAGATATCCGTAGGCGAATTCTTGGCGGTAAACTGCTATGTCGTTACGGACGAAAAAACAGGTAAGACCGCCGTTATCGATCCGGGCGGTTATGATAATCAGCTTGACAGTGTTCTGTCTTCGGTAGGTTTTGAAAATATAGAGTACATTTTGCTGACCCACGGTCATTTTGACCATATCGGCGGAGTTGAGAAGCTTCTTTCAAAAACAAACTCAAATGCAAAGATCGCTGTTTATAAATCGGAAACAGCCTTGCTAAACGATCCTCGCAGAAATCTAAGTATTCCCTTTACGGGAATTCAGTCGGCGGAGCAGATAAAGCCTGATATCCTGCTTTCGGACGGAGATGAGATAACCCTCGGTGAAAGCAAATTCACCGTAATGCATACCCCGGGGCATACCTCGGGTTCGGTCTGCTATATCTGCGGCGGAGATATTTTTTCGGGAGATACTCTGTTTCGCCGTTCGGCAGGAAGAACGGATTTCCCGACGGGCAGCTTAAAGGAACTCATGGCTTCGCTGCGGAAAATTGCCGCGCTTGACGGCGATTATATGATACACCCGGGTCATGACCAAGAAACGACTCTTGAGGAGGAGCGAAACGGGAACCCCTATCTTGGCGGCTCCGGTTATGGTTTTGTATGAAAATATATTTAGAAAACAACAGCTATTATTATGAGATAGAAAAGCTCACGCGCGCGTTTTTTCCGAATGAAAAGCTCTCTGAGGAGCAGGGATTTCCCGAAACTCCCGAAGAGCCGTATGTGCGCATTGGCGTTTTTGAAGTAAATGACGAGCAGAATGAAATCATCGCAGAGGTTTGCGTAGGAGATTTTCACGAAATACTCAGCACGCAGACAAGCGTTTCAGACGATACGGAGCTTGCCGCAGCTCAGCTTCTGTATAAGCTGCTCGTAAAGCTTACAGGCGTAGAACAGCCCTGGGGTCTGCTTACAGGCGTAAGACCCATCAAGCTTTTCCGCAAGCTAAAGCAGGAGATGGGCGAGGAGCAGACTAAGCTACATTTTCAGCGTGAATTTTTTGTATCGGCGGAAAAAGCAGCTTTAGCAGCCGAAACGGAACGAAGAGAAGCTGAGATCCTGAAGCTGACGGAGGATAATTCGTTCAGCCTGTATATCGC
>CACYDO010000234.1 GCA_902773165.1 uncultured Ruminococcus sp.
GCAAACCTTTTGTGGGGGCTTTCCGATCGCCCCCACGCCCCTTCGGAATCATCTCTCTAAGAGTAATTATCTATGTCGTCTACTATAGTTGTATACGCGGAAACCAACTATAGATTGCTTATAGCATCACCGGAACTGCTTGCCCGGTTAAATTCAAATTCCAGAACATCGCAGTTGCCAATGCCATAGGCGGCATATTCCTCATTCGTCATATCGTAAAAATATGAGCGAACTACTCGCGCAATGCCATTGTGTGCGGCTAAAAGGTATATTTTGTCGTCTTGTGCAAGCTCGTCAAGCAGATTATATATCCGTGCGGCCAGATGAAGCATTGTTTCTCCGTCGCCGTAGCTGTTGATAAAGCTTGTTTTTGCAAGAGCAAATTCTGCGCCGTTTCGGGGAGTTCCCTCGTATTTTCCGAAGCACTGTTCTTTAAGACGAGGTTCAACACGCAGTGGGATACCTGTCTTTGCGGCGATACGCTCTGCCGTTTCCTTTGCGCGGATAAGGGGAGAACAAAGAATTTCGTCAATGTGATAATCGCTGCTGCGGATTATCTCGCCTAAGCTGTCCGCCTGCTTTCTGCCAAGCTGTGTCAGCTCAATATCGGTAGCGCCGCAGATCTTGTTTTCTACATTCCAGATCGTCTGACCGTGTCTTGTGAAATAGAGCTTTTTCATGCGGTTGCAGCTTCCTTTACTTTATTCTTTGCAGAGGAAGCTTCCCCGCTCTTTTCCGATTTAAGATCATTGTCGAGATTTTCCCTTGCAACGGCAAGCATAAGCTTTATTCTGTTCTCCTGGTTAACTCGCGGCGCGCCCGGGTCATAGTCGATAGCAACGATATTCGCTCTGCTGTCTACCGACTTAATGCGCCTTATCATGCCCTTGCCGTTGATGTGGTTCGGAAGACAGCCAAAGGGCTGAGTGCAGACGATATTTCCGTAGCCTGCTTCTGTAAGCTCCAGCATTTCCGCAGTAAGCAGCCAGCCTTCGCCCATCTTGCTGCCGTAGCCGATAACGCCGTCTACGAGCGATTTTGTGTGCGCGTAGGACGAAGGCGCAAGGAATCCGTATTTCTTGACGTTCTCGATAAGGCTTGCTTCAAGCTTTGTAAAATACTGCATAAGCGCGTTTACCACGCTGTATTTTATGGAGCTGCCGCCGTAGAGCTTGATATCCTCCAAGCGGTTATCTACCTTAAAGAGCATGAAGCCCATGATTCCGGGCAGATTCACCTCGCAGCCCTGCTGAGCAAGAAATGCTTCAAGGTCGTTATTTCCGAGTGCGGCGTATTTTACGTAGATCTCGCCGACAACGCCGACCTTTACCTTGGGTATCTTCTTGATCTTTATCTCGGTAAAGGAACGGGCGATTTCGTCCATGTTCTTATCTATTTCCTTTGCTGTAAAGCCCTTTCCCTTTGCGAACTGCTCCGAGAGGGCAGATATCCATTTTTCAACAAGGCGCTGCGTTTCGCCGATACCCTGTTCGTAAGGCTGGATCTGATTTCTCAGAAGCATAAGCTCGTCGCCGTAAATAAGACCGGCGGCAAAACGTCTGAGCATAGGCAGAGTGATAGAAAATCCTGGGTTGCTTTCCAGACCGGAAAGGTTAAGGGATATTACCGGAACGCGCTCAAATCCTGCTTTAACGAGAGCCTTCCTGAGAAGATGAATGTAATTTGAAGCGCGGCAGCCGCCGCCTGTCTGAGTGATCATCAAAGCGACCTTATTTGTATCGTACTTGCCGCTTTGAAGAGCGTGTATAAACTGACCGATAACGAGAAGCGCCGGGTAGCACGTATCGTTATGGACGTATTTCAGACCTACCTGAGCGATCTCCGGGCCTTTAGTATCGAGGAGAACCGTTTTGTAGCCGTAATGAGTAAAAACGTTTCTGAGAATATTGAAATGAATAGGCGCCATCATAGGCAGGAGTATGGTATACTCGTCTTTCATTTCTTTTGTAAACAACAGACGTCCTGTCTTGTCGTATTCAAGCTTTGCCATATGTGTTCACCTCTTAAAAAATTAGGAATGCATAATGCAATTGAGATTTGTTCATATCCAAACTCATTTTGTCGCCTTGGAGCAGCGATGATAGCTTGTCTAATGTCCGACTTAGGGGCATTTTCTGCCAAAATGCCCCTCTTCCGAAAACAGTCCACCGGACTATTTTCGGAATTCACCCCTAAAAGGGCTTAAGCGTGCCTCCGGCGGCCAACTTTTTTTGAAAAAAAAGTTGGACAAAAAAACTTTTGGCTGTGTTAAGCTGTGGGTGATGGCTAAATAATTACTTCTCCTCGCCCAATGCTGCAAGCAGAGAACGAATCCTGATTTTTACAGCACCTAAATTTGTGATCTCGTCGATCTTGATCTGCGTGTA
>CACYDO010000235.1 GCA_902773165.1 uncultured Ruminococcus sp.
GACTGCACGCATGAGATGCGAAGCGGAGAAGGCTTACGATGCTCTCGGTCTTGAAAGCTACGGAAGAATAGATTTTCTGCTCACCGAGAACGGAGATATGTACGCGCTTGAAGCAAATACTCTCCCCGGTATGACGAGCGCAAGTCTTATTCCGCAGGAAGCTGCCGCTGTTGGTATCGGTTACGAAGACCTTTGCGATAAGATCGTTTCCTGTTCGATGAAAAAGTACGAAAAGTGATTATATTGCGATATGTTAAAAAGCGGTGTTGTCGAAAACACCGCTTTTATTATGTGTATTTATTCAATCATTTACGCCGTCAAGCGCGGAACGAATACTTTTAACGAAATCAAGCACAGGCTGCTGTGCGTTCTCACCGTACTGACCGATTATCTTAACGATCGCCGAACCAATAATAATTCCGTCGGCAGAAGCCGCTATTTTTGCAGCCTGTTCCGGCGTGGAAATACCGAAGCCAACGGCGGTGGGAACGTCTGTAACTGCTCTTACCTTATCGGTCATATCGGAAATATTCGTCGTGATCTGCGAACGCGTTCCGGTTACGCCCATAGATGATACGCAGTAAACAAAGCCTTTAGCTTCCTTTGCGATCATTGAAATTCTCTGCTCGGACGTCGGTGCGATAAGAGAGACGAACTCAATTCCATAGCTTTCAAAGATATCGGAGAATTCGTGCTTCTCCTCAAACGGGATATCCGGGAGAATAATGCCGTTCATGCCAATTTCGGCGCATGTTTTTGCAAAGCGCTCTATACCGTAGGAGAAAACGACGTTTGCATACGTCATGAATACCATAGGGATATGCAGCTTCGGGCGAACTCTTCGCACCATATCGAAGATCTTATCGGTAGTTACGCCGCCCGAAAGAGCGCGGATATTGGCTTCCTGAATAACGGGGCCTTCCGCTGTCGGGTCGGAAAACGGGATACCCAGCTCGATCAGGTCTGTGCCGCCCTGTTCCATCGTCAGAAGCAGCTTTTCCGTCATTTCAAGAGATGGGTCGCCGCATGTTATGAATGAAATGAATGCCTTTCTGTCGGCGAATGCGTCTGCTATTTTCATTCCGAGATATCCTCCCCTCTGTATCTTGCGATCGCCGCGCAGTCCTTATCTCCGCGGCCGGAAATATTAACAACGATTATCTTGTCACGATCCATAGTCGGCGCAAGCTTCATTACGTGAGCAACGGCGTGCGCGCTTTCGATCGCCGGGATGATTCCCTCTGTTTTTGACAGATATTCAAAAGCGTTTACAGCCTCGTCGTCGGTAACGGGAACATACTCCGCTCTGCCTGTGTCGTGAAGCTCTGCATGCTCCGGACCTATTCCCGGATAATCAAGTCCTGCGGAGATCGAATATACCGGCGCGATCTGACCGTACTCGTCCTGACAGAAATAGCTCTTCATTCCGTGGAAGATACCGAGCTTTCCTGTTGAGATCGTCGCCGCCGTTTCGAATGTATCAATACCCCTTCCGGCAGCCTCGCAGCCGATAAGACGAACCGACTTGTCGCCTATAAAATTATAAAAAGCGCCCATTGCGTTTGAGCCGCCGCCTACGCATGCGACAACTGCGTCGGGAAGTCTGCCTTCCTTCTCGGCGAGCTGCTCTTTTATTTCCTTAGAGATAACGGACTGAAAATCTCTGACGATCGTCGGGAACGGGTGAGGACCCATAACAGAACCGAGGACATAATGCGTATCGGAAATTCTTTTAGTCCACTCGCGCATAGTTTCGTTAACAGCGTCTTTAAGAGTAGCAGTTCCCGATTCAACGGCGTTTACCTTAGCGCCGAGAAGACGCATTCTGTAAACGTTGAGCGCCTGACGCTGCGTATCCTCCTTGCCCATGAAGATCTCACACTCCATACCGAAAAGCGCAGCGACTGTCGCAGTAGCAACGCCGTGCTGACCTGCGCCTGTTTCGGCGATCACCCTTGTTTTGCCCATTTTTTTGGCAAGAAGGACCTGACCGAGAACGTTGTTTATTTTATGAGAACCTGTGTGATTGAGATCCTCTCTTTTTAAATAGATCTTCGCACCGCCTAAGTCCTTAGTCATTTTTTCAGCGAAATACAGGCGCGAAGGTCTGCCTGCATATTCGTTCAGAAGCTGCGTAAGCTCCGCGTTGAATTCGGGGTCATCTTTATAACGAAGATAAGCCTCCTCTAGTTCATTGACTGCGTTCATCAGCGTTTCGGGAATATACTGACCGCCATGAACGCCAAATCTGCCTTTTGACATAATAGTTATCTCCTTTCCTTTTTTGGAAGTCTGAAAAGGAACAAAAAAACGTCCTTGACAGACCTCTCTGAAATCTGTCAAGGACGGATAAAATCACCCGTGGTGCCACCTTGATTCACAGCAATGACGCTGCGCACTCTGCGGAGTACCTCCATACTCCCGGCTACTGACGTAAGCCCTCACGTCACAGAATACTCGGTGGGTGAGCAAGCACGCACACCTTTCACTGCGCCCTCAGCGACCCATTATAATAAGGAGTAACCGCCCGGATCCCAGCACCCCGGACTCTCTGCGCGTTCTTTTCTTATTTTTACTCTCGCTTCAACGGTTTTTTATTCAATTTACGGTTTCATTGTATCACATTTGATTTTATTTGTCAACCAAAATTTAAACATAATTTACAATCATTAACGCGTCGGTTAAAATTAGTCACCAAAATAATAACACAAAAAGAGATATCCAACCGGATATCTCTCCCATAGTGCTTAAGCACCCTCAAAACTGAACAAAGCATAATAAACATCTGATAGACCAAAGAACTGGTCAAGCTTTCGACCTATTAGTACTGCCAAGC
>CACYDO010000236.1 GCA_902773165.1 uncultured Ruminococcus sp.
TATGGACAGAGGTTACGCAAGTCAAGAGCTTATTGAAATATTTTCCGAGAAATCGTACTATTTGTTTCGTCTTCGCACAAAATTCAAGACCGATGACCTTTCATATTCGGTAACGGAGGACAGGGTTATATTCGATTGGTTTCCGCTGACGGGCGAATGCGGCGAGGGACTTGCGTACATCAATTTCATCGACCTGCTCACAAAAAGCCTGAAGGAGAGCAAGCGGGTGAACGTATCGAAAACTCAGACAGAAAATCCTAAATTCGCCATGAGAGTTTTCCTCATAAGGATCGGCATGGTCGGAGCGGAATTCAAGGAAACGCGCCGCATACTTCTCCGCTTTTTGGAGGGATTCTGTAAAAATAGACGCGTTTTTGGGCGAGCATAAAATAACGGTGAGAATAGGTGTGTATTCCGATGACGACACAGCGCCCGACATGGAACACCGATTTGATCATGCCCGCCTTGCCTGCCGTATGCTGCGAAATAGCTATGAAACACGCTTCGTGTTCTATGATGCGGAGCTTCACAGCAAGGAGCTTCATTCCGAGCGGCTCATAAACGATATTGACCGATCGCTGAAAAGCAGTTCAAGGTCTTTTTTCAGCCGAAATACAATATCTCCGGGGAAAAGCCCACGCTCGCAAGTGCAGAAGCGCTTGTTCGCTGGTTTCATCCCGAGCTCGGAAGCAGTCGATGCGGGTGTAGACAGCTTCATAGCAAAGCCGCTTTTTGCGAATAATGTTATCGAAGAATTCAAGTCGGCGCTGCGAAAGAAAAACGCGTCAAAGGGCAAAATGAAAAAAGCCGATCTGAAAGGAAGGAAAGTGCTGCTTGCAGAAGATGTTGAGATAAACGCGGAGATCATGACAATGGTACTCGCAATGCGGGATATACACGTTGATCTTGCGTTAAACGGCAGGATCGTGGTATATAAATTTATTGCAAGCGAACCGGGACATTATGATGCGATCCTTATGAATATAAGAATGCCCGAAATGGACGGTCTTGAAGCTTCAAGCCTGATACGCAGTCTTGACCGTGACGACGCACGAAAGATACCGATCATCGCCTTGACAGCCAACGCGTTCGACGAGGACGTTCAGCGAAGCCTTCAGGCGGGAATGAACGCTCATTTGAGCAAGCCTATTGACAACGACGAGCTTTTCTCGGCACTCGAGAGCTTGATAAAGGATTGAAAGTGGGTTGCTCACCGAAAAAGTTTTTCAAATGCTTGTGGAGTATGTACAGCATATCAAAACCGTATAATCAGAAATTATATGAAAGGCGGTAGGCTTTGTGAGTATAAGAGAAATTGCATATAGCATTTTTCAGCAGTTTTCCGATGAAGAATTGGAAGGGTTTGTGTTATTATTCGGCGGGCTTCATCCACCTGTAACGAACGATAAGAAAAAAGCATTTGCAGAGCTTGAACAGCAGAAGACAAAATTCTCTCCGCCGATCGATGACGATAGGGAAGAGCTCGCTCGTCTGTTGAGGGAGAAGTATGATAGTCTTGGTTGATGTATTTATTTTGTTTTTATACTTTGAATTTTAGTGAAACGATAACGGCGAGTAGGGAAGACCTGCCCGCCGCTTTTCTTTATAAATGTCTTGCTCGGAGCCAAGAGAAGCTTGCGCTTATATTGCCGTGTTCTGTACCAAATGAGCTCACTGTGATTAGATTCCAAAATATAATGTTTTCCCATCAATAAGGGAAAAATCATCTGTCTCATTAAAAGAAAAGCCACCTGTGCATACAAAGCCTACACCTGATACACATATACCTTTAATGTTATCAAGCTGTGCTTTTTCTTCCCGACATTCTTCAATGGTCATTGGTCTGTCATAGTATTTGCATTCGCAGAAGTCAAATTGTTCTCCGCGTCTGATAACGCAGTCGAATTCACCGTTTGTTTTTGTGGCGGGATCATCGTACCAATAGCTGCCGAAATCATCAATATCGGGGTATTTACCAAGTATAACCGCTCTGTGGAAATATTGCAGGGCGACACCTTCAAACCTTCTGCTTATGAACTGCTCCACCACGGACGAGATATTTCTGTTGTAGTACTGCTCTTCGCCGATCCTTGATATTGTTCCCGTCTTGCCAAAAATGAATGTGAAGTAAAAACGCATCAGATTATCGACGATCTCATAGAACTGCTTTTTCTTATCGTTCCTGCGGTTGATCGGTTCGGTTTTCTGAATAGTCTCCATATCGAGCAGGATCTTTAACTGCTTATCTAACAATCCCGTCTCACTATTAGCTATTTTTTCCCTGATTTCGGAGTATCGCTTCTTACCATTGCCGAGTATTTCCAATATTCGTGCGTCAAAGGTTTTTTGTATCTCTTTCAGCATGACATTCTCAATATGCGATCTTATCAGACCGTTCTCGGGCAGCAGAAATCTTTCGATGTTTTCACGAAACGACACATCTGTATCAAGATTTTCCAATACATAGGGGCTTCCTCCGAAAACGGCATAGAAAGCGACCTTATCCCTTACAGAAAGCTGAGGGTAGAATTTAGCTGCGTCAAGATAATCAAAATCACGAATATGTTGTATCAGTGAAAATCTGCCAAATAAAGGGTTGCCTTCTTCAAGCAGCTCCTTCATGACTGTGATATACGAGCCGCAAAGTATCAGCTTGACATTTTCGGGGAGCTTGTCGATCACCGCCTGCATATAGGAATCGACTTCGTTTTTCTTTTTTGTCTGCTTCAAGTACGGATACTCATCAATGATCAGAAGAATCTTTTTATCCTGTTTTTTCAGATAGTCCATCATTGCAAAAAGAGAATCGAATTGTATATTCGGCAGATCCAAACCTTCCGAAACACTTCTGTAGATCAATTCAAGATTGCCTTCAAAGGTGCTTGCGACGCACATATGATTGATAACAACACCGTTAAAGCTCTTTGCAGCTTCCTTTATCAAAGTGGACTTACCGACTCTGCGTTTGCCATATATCAGTACCGCTGTTTTGCGTTTCCATGAAGAAAGCTCGGTTGAAAGCTGTTGCAGCTCCTTTTCTCTTCCAATAAACATACAATCACATCTTTCCTGAATACAATTATTCTGAATAATCATTCAGTATTGATTTAATTGTATCACGGTGAAACGTAAAAGTCAAGTATCTGAAATTGTGTTCAGTGAAAACATATTCAGCAAGATTGTGATTTTTTCCCTGCTATTCCAGCTTATCCCACATCTCGTCTGCCATAGCCTTGATCGTGTCGATGTTATTCTCATACACAAATTTATCTCCGTGATTTATCCCAACGATCACACGCAGATATTTTCCGTCATCGCGGCGTCGGTTTCCGGTTCTTGCAGAATAACAATTGAGCTGATATCGCCTTTTGATATAATCCGGCTCTTCTTCGTCCATTATCCAAACAAACAACGCAGCACGCTCGTTTTCTTTTAAATGACTGCCGCCAAAGTGGTGGCGCAGCAATGCAATCAAATAACGATGCTGTCTGATCTTGGCGTCAAGGTCATCTATCTTGCAGTCTTCGTTGTAATATGTTCGGAAAAATAGAACCTTTTGATCGCCGACCGTGCCGAACTCAAAACAAAGTCTTGTATCTTTGGCGGAAATAGTATTTGTATCAAAACTATATTCGTGATTCAGCGGCATCAGCCGATAGTACGCCAAATACAAGTCGTCATCAGTAATTTTGTCATGCTCTATAAAAACCGCCCACTCGGCTTTTCTGACACTTGATATAAGTTCTTGTATCTGTGTATTAAGGCTGTCAGCGATATCATTAACCTGACGCATATACGGTTCTAAATATGAAATGTCCCTTATAGAGAATTCTTTTTTTGACAGATATCTTGATATCTGTCTCAATCGATCGCAACATCAGTCAACTCTATCATAAACTGGCATTTTATCAAAATGATTTCTGTCAATCATGCAGCTTCACTCTCCTTTATCATAAAACCATTTTGGCGTTTCGATTTTGTAATTCTTAAATTTGGAGTCCGAAATATCGTCCAATTCATACGTATGAAATCTAACTTCGATATAGTGCCAATAGGTCTCGTCCTTATGAAGCCATTCACCTTCGCTTCCTTCATACGTATAGTTGAAGCGTCTACCGTAACAAAATCCGTTGTTCATGAGCCATTGTTCCGCTTGCTTTTTCGTGCTGAAGGCTTGATCATTCGCCCTTTAAACTATGATCTGCACAAGCGTTTTCTCGGCGGAGCGATTTACAAGAAATACGATGACATTGTTTTAGCGGTATATCAAAAGGTGAGCGTTTATGATGGGATTCTTTCCACAAGAAAGATTCTGAAAACCGACTTGGAAAGATGGGATATGGTTGGCAAGGAAGAAGAAATCTTCCAAGCCGCCCTGCTCAATTCACAGCGTTTGGATCCTGCAAGTGTATTTGATAAGCATACACTGAGACGGTATGATTTTATTGCAGATAATTTCACTAAAAGAGATATTTCGATGATAAAAGGTCAATTTCTCTTATCAACTTTCAATTCTACCAACGGAGCGGTATCTTTCTTTTACCCCGGTGTGGCAGAAAAGCTGTTTAGAATTATGGGCGGAGAATTTGATATAGTTTTTATGAATGTCAACGATGTCATGATTTATGAAAAAAATCATCCACAAGCCGAATGCGCAGCCCAAATGGCAGCTGATTCACCAATTTTCGGAGAAATGTTGTCGGGGAAATGCTACAGATACGATGGAAAGAAACTGTATGCAATCAAGTAATAAAGACTAAACAAAACGCAGACAGTCATTGATAGCTGTCTGCGTTTTACAATAACTCTGTCGTTTTTTCATTTACATAAGTTTGTATGCCTGTTGACTATTTGTAGATCGAAGGGTATAATAATAACAGAATCTCGTTGAGGAGACTGGTGATATGAGTATTGAAGAAATAAAAAAGGCGGTTATGCTTATTGTCGGAAATTACCCTATCAGTCGCGTTGTTCTGTTTGGTTCTCGTGCAAACGGTACGGCAAAAGAAGACAGCGATGTTGACTTTATTATTGAATTCGGAAGTCCTGTAACTCTCATCACCATCGCTGCGATTACTCAGGAGCTTGAAGAAATCTTGCATAAAAGCGTAGATATAATTCATGGTCCATTAAAAAGCAGTGACCTTCTTGAGATTTATAAGGAGATAGAGATTTATGCAGCGTAGATATCGGATTGTAATAGAAAAAATAATAAGAGAGATTGATACAGCTTTTTGAGAATGGTGAAATATATAAGACTTTTCAAGGGGGATGACTATATGAGTAAGGAGAACACTGTCATGTTGAAAAATATTATCGTTCCTGTAGCTCAAAAGTATGGAGTGAAGCGAATACTACTGTTTGGCTCTATGGCAAGAGGTGACGATAACGAAGATAGCGATTACGATTTTTTAATCTCTAAAGGAAATTTAAGAAGTCTTATACAATATGTTTCATTTGTAAGTGAGTTGGAATCATTACTGAAACGTCATGTCGATGTTATTACTGATACTTCATCAGACGAGAGTGTAATAAAAGCTGCTTTGCAGGAAGGAATTTTGATTTATGAAAGATAGGAAAAGAGATTGGGTGATTATCAGGAAAATCATTAGATATTGTGACGAAATAGAAAAAACGCATACAGCTTTTAGAAACGATAAAGATTTGTTTTTTAATGAAGAAGAAGGTTTTATTTACAGAAATTCAATTACTATGCCAATAATGCAGATTGGTGAGTTGGTAAAGAACCTTTCCGAGAGTTTTACAACCGAGTATAATTCTATGCCATGGAAAGCAATTGCAGGTATGCGAGATGTTTTTGCACATCATTATGGTTCGATAGATTATGAAATGACGTGGAATACGTCTGTTGAAGATATAGCCGAACTCAGAGCATATCTTGAAAAGATAAATCTTAATGATTTATAGTAGGATATTATTAATACTCTTAGCGTTAAATAAATTACCGTAGTGGTGTGTTCACCAATCGTTAAATCGCCGAGATTTGAAAAAATCTGTTATCTATAACCTTAATCGATTATTGTGATAAAAAGCGGTGATGGAGCTGTGGGTGAGCGAGAGAGCCATTATAAAACCGTCTTACGGAGATTCACGTTTCTCCATAAGACGGTATTTTTTTAGCTTATAGTCTTAATTGAAAAAAATTACAACGACTTATTTTGAATTTGCTTAGTACACGAACGGTGTCCTAATTGTGTGAGTAAATGAATGATTTTAGTGAAATAAAGGAAACTCAACTGTAAAATAATTATGAACAAGAAAACACAACTATATTCGACAGCTTATTTATTGTTTACATGATATAATTATTATAAAGAATATAAATGTAAAAATAATTGCAAATAGCAAACAAAAGATAAGATCAGGTGATTAAAATGAACAATTTATTTTATTCTGAATTCTTAATTGAATAATTCCCATAGAAAAACGCTATCACCTATAATCCTCAGCGCCAGGGCAGAATTTTAGACCGTAGTGTTTGAAATTTGCCCTGGCTTTTTTATATACATAACAAGAAAAATAACAACAAAGCCTGATTACGTATAGGGCGACTGAATACATATATTGAATTTTGTAATCAATGTAGGGTATATGGTCAAGCTGTGCCAAAATCAGGTTCTCGTTTCATCGGGTGACTCTACATTGAGTTACCCGATATTTTGTGTCCGGCGCACTATGATTTTATGTGGCGGAAAGGATACGAAAATGAAGAACAAGGTACATAATTATCTGAATCCAGATCTTGTGGAAACAGGAGAGAAGATCCGTGCTTTGCGCATATCAAGGGGTATGTCACAGGAGCAGTTGGCAGAACTTTTGGGAGTGAACAAGAATAGTATATCAAGATATGAAAATGGCCAAATGGAGATGGGGATGCACTCCAGATGGAGAAAAAGAGAATTCTCGAATATCTCGCAAAGATCGTGTTGAACACGCGCAGTGATATTGCTGCGCTGAAAGCCGAAGAGGAACGCCTAAAGTCTCGCCGTGAAAAGCTCGACAAAAAGGCGGAGAAGCTGCTCGCAATTATCGAACGTGAATGCGGTGAGAAGACAGATCTCGGAGTAGCGACGCTGTCGTACCGTTCCTCGACCGCCGTGGAAGTCTCCGACAGCAAGAAAGCCGTTTACTGGCTTATGCTCAACGGTCATAACAACTGTTACCGTATGAAAGAGCCGGAGGTGTCTAAGGCAGACGTTAAGGCGCTCATCAAATCCGGTACGGAAGTTCCCGGTTGTGCGATTGTCGAGCACCGCACGTACAATTTGAGGTAAGAGGAGGAATACATGATGTTGAACATCACAGAAGGCAAGATCCACAGAGCCGAGAAGGTTGTCATTTACGGCAGCGAGGGTATTGGTAAAACAACGATAGCGGCTCAATTCCCGAATCCGCTGTTCATCGACACCGAAGGCGGTACGGCGCAGCTTGATGTCCGCCGTATCGACAGACCGAAGTCATGGGAAGAACTGCTCGGCATTATCAAGGAAGTGGCGGCAAATCCGGACATTTGCAAAACGCTCGTGCTCGATACCGCAGATTGGGCAGAGAGACTTGCAGTCGATAAGGTCTGCGCTGATTATCACATTAAGTCTATCGAGGGTGCTAACTACGGCAAGGGCTATGTGTATCTCGCAGATGAGTTTAACGAATTGCTCAGGGCGTTTGACAAGGTTATTGATTCCGGCACGAATGTCGTCATTACCGCCCACGCTAAGATGAGAAAATTCGAGCAGCCCGATGAGCAGGGAGCGTATGATCGCTGGGAGATGAAGCTCTCAAAGCAGGTAGCACCGCTTGTTAAAGAATGGTGCGATATGCTTCTGTTCATCAATTACAAGACATATGTTGTGATGGTGTATAATAAAACTTGACACAATCCAGACAACCGAAGTATAGTAAAATAAAAAGGAGTGTGTCAAAAATGGGAACAGGAAA
>CACYDO010000237.1 GCA_902773165.1 uncultured Ruminococcus sp.
ACGATCATATTAATGCAGATACCGAAGCTTTTCGGAGGTCAGTCGGGAACGGGCGAACTCAGGGAGCTTTTGCCGCATATTGCAGAGGAATTTCAGAGCAGCTTTAACCCTGTTTCACTCGGAATATCTGTATTTTGTATATTCGTTATACAGCTTTTCAGAAAGCTTGCGCCGAAAATACCGGCTTCAGCCGGCGTAATGATAATAGCGGCGCTGTTACAATACTTTACGGGATTCTGTGCAGAATATTCCGTAAATACGCTGCCAGAGGTTTCGCGCGGTCTGGGAAGAATAGCGCTGCCGGCGTTTACTCCCGAGCGCTGTTATACGGGAATAGTTTCCGGCTTTACGATCGCCCTTGTTATTGCGGCGGAAACGCTGCTTGCTGAGCAGAATTTCGCGATGAAGAATGATTACAAAATAAGCGAAAACAGCGAGCTTATGGCGTTTGCTGTATGCAACATCGCGTCTGCGGCAGTTGGCGTATGTCCAGTTAACGGCAGCGTTTCGCGTACATCTATGAACGACCAGTTCGGCGGCAAAAGCCAGGTAACGTCAATAACGGCGGCTGTTGTGATGGCGGTCATACTTCTCTTCGGAACGGGCTTTATCGCGTATCTGCCAGTTCCCGTGCTTACGTCTATCGTAGTTTGCGCGCTGTGGAGCGGAACGGAATTTCACCTGGCACGAAAGCTGCGCAAAAGCAGCCGCAAGGAGTACCTTATTTTTCTTGCGGCGTTTGCAGGAGTTCTTGTTTTCGGCACGATACACGGCGTTGTCATAGGCGTTATACTTTCTTTCCTGAATGTAATTATCAGAGAAAGCAAGCCGCCGACGGCGTTTTTGGGAGTTATCCCCGGGCGCAATCATTTCTACGATCTGAGAACGTATGCAAAGGCGAGGCCTATAAAGAATGTCGTTATTTACCGCTTTAACGGAAATCTGTTTTTTGCGAATGTCGCGGCATTTGCCGAGGACATAGAAAACGCAGTCAGAAGCGATACGAAGTACGTTATCGTAGACGCAGGCGGCATTGGCAGTCTCGATTCAACGGCGGCAGAAGCTTTGGGAATGCTTTACCGCAAGCTGAAAAAGAAGAACATACAGCTTTTCCTTGTTGAGCAGATAGCGAAGGTCAATGAAGAAATGCGCACATACGGTCTTAGTTATATAATAGAAAATGGCGGCGTGCGCAAAACGATAACAGATGCGCTTGCGGCGGTTGGATATAACAGACCGTATGAGCTTTGTGATAAATATGAAACAGAAGACGTCAGCGAGGATACGATGATACTCCAGGAGTTTGAGTGGGCTTTTGGCAGCGACGCAGCGCACTACATAAAACTGTATACAGAGAAAATTCTCCGCAGCGCAAAGGCGATAGACCCGGGCGACAGTCACGCAGACGAGGAATATTCTCACTTATGGGACGGGATATCACCGATAAGCGACCATGTGCTGCTCGACTACATGAAAGGCAAAAGTGCCGAGCTTTCTGAAAAGTATGATATCCCCGAAGAAACAATAGCACTCGTCGTTGAAAATCACAGACAGGCGCTTGTAGACGGCGGATATATTTCGCATGAGATTTGAAAAATGCAAACAATTTTAATGATATACGAATAAGAAAGGTGACAATAGATGAATTATTATGTGGATTTTGAAAACGTTGGCTGTGCCGGATTGGCAGGAATAGAAAAGCTGACAAGCAGCGACACTGTGAGAATATATTACAGCAAAAATCCCGGTGTTGATATGGATACAGTGGTAAGTATCAGGAACTCTAAGGCGGACATAGTCTTTTCAAAGCTTCACGATTCGATAAAGCAGATGAATATAATCAATGCGTTAGATATTATTTTGAGCCATGATATAGCACAAAAAGTCGGAACGCCGGGAGCAAGAGATTTCTGTGTGATATCAAATGATAAGGACTACGATAAGATAATATCAGAGCTGAAAAAAAGCAGCCCCGGCTGTAATATTGCCAGATTTCCCAACATAGGCTCAAAGCAGAAAAAGGTCGCTGTCAAAGCAGTAGTGAAGCCTGTTTCGAAAATAGATGAAGCGGCGCTGAACAGCCTTTTTAAGAACGATCTTAAAAAATTCGTGAACAAGAAGAGCAATATCGTTAATATCGTAAGAACATCACGCTCACGCTGCGATGTCAACAGCCGTATTAATCATTCGTTTAATAACGATGATAGCCGGAAAATAATGGCGGCACTGAAGCCTATAATCAAAGCTCTTCCGGGGCAATAATTACGGTTTAATTATTGGTATAATATATGTAATCAGAAAATATAAATTACCGAGTGCGGAGTATTTTTAATTCCAAATTCCCAATCACGGAATAAGTAATTTAAGGAGACAGCAATTATATGACTATTAAGGATCTGAACATAGGACAATCCGCAAAAATTGACAAGGTGGGCGGTTCGGGTGCCCTTCGTCAGCATTTCCTCGATATGGGAGTTATTCCCGGCGCGGAGATAACGCTGGTAAAGCTTGCCCCGATGGGCGACCCCATGCAGATTCGCATTCACGGCTACGAGCTTACTCTGCGTGTTGCGGACGCTGAAAAAATAGAGGTGACAAAATTAGATAAAGCCACCGAACCGAAAAAGCGCACAGCAGCGGAAAAAGAGATCGCACACCCCGGTTTGGGCGAAGAGGGAAAATATCACCCCAAGGGAAGCGGCGATCCGCTGCCCGAAAATACTCTCCTGACGTTTGCGCTTGTCGGCAATCAGAATTGCGGAAAAACAACGCTGTTTAATCAGCTGACAGGAGCAAATCAGCATGTCGGAAATTTTCCCGGCGTTACTGTTGACCGTAAGGACGGCGCTATAAGAGGGCAGAACAATACATCTATTACAGACCTGCCCGGAATTTATTCCATGTCGCCGTATTCAAGCGAGGAGCTTGTCAGCCGTGATTTTGTCCTGAATGAAGATCCCAAAGCGGTAATAAATATTGTTGACGCAACGAATATTGAGCGAAATCTGTATCTGACTATGCAGCTGCTGGAAATGAATATCCCGATGGTAATTGCTCTGAATATGATGGACGAGCTGCGCGGCAACGGCGGTACGGTAGATATCAACAGAATGGAAAATATGCTCGGTGTGCCTGTCGTACCAATTTCCGCTGCGAAAAACGAGGGTATAGACGAGCTTGTTCGTCACGCCGTTCACATCGCCCACTATCAGGAGCGCCCCGAAAGACAGGATTTTTGCAGCGCAAATCACCGCGGCGGTGCGGTTCACCGCTGTCTGCACGCAGTTACTCATCTGATCGAGGATCACGCTCAGCGCGCAGGACTGCCTGTCAGATTCGCTGCAAGCAAGGCCGTAGAGGGCGACGAGATCATACTAAAGCAGCTAAAGCTCGATCAGAATGAAAAGGAAACGCTGGAGCATATCACAAAGCAGATGGAAAGTGAACGCGGACTTGACAGAAGCGCCGCGATAGCGGATATGCGGTTCGCCTTTATCGAAAAGGTCTGTAATGAATGCGTAGTGAAGCCCCACGAAACTAAAGAGCATTTACGCAGTCAGAAAATAGACAAGGTACTTACGGGCAAATTTACCGCTATCCCCATATTTATCTGCGTTATGGCGGCGGTGTTTTTCCTGACGTTCAATGTGATCGGCGCGTTTTTGCAGGATCTGCTTGCAAGCGGAATCGAAGCGCTGACGGGGCTTGTGGATAATTTGCTCGTAAATGCAGGAGTAAACGACGCTATCCACGGCTTGATAGTAAACGGTATTTTTGAGGGCGTAGGCAGCGTGCTCAGCTTTCTGCCGATCATCGTTACGATGTTCTTTTTCCTATCTTTGCTTGAAGACAGCGGATATATTGCGCGCGTCGCGTTTTTTATGGACAAGCTGCTGCGCAAGATCGGACTATCGGGAAGAAGTATCGTTCCGCTGCTTATCGGGTTCGGCTGTACAGTGCCGGCGGTAATGTCAACGCGAACGCTGCCAAGTGACCGCGACAGGCGCATGACGATATTGCTTACTCCATTTATGAGCTGTACGGCAAAGCTGCCGATTTATTCGTTCTTTGTTGCGGCATTTTTCCCCGAAAAAGGCTGGCTAGTGATAACGCTGCTGTATTTTATCGGTATCGTTCTCGGTATTCTGGCAGCGCTCGTTTACAAGAAAACTCTGTTTAAGGGTGAAGCAGTTCCGTTTGTAATGGAGCTTCCAAACTACCGTTTGCCGAGCGCCGCAAGCGTAATGCAGCTGCTTTGGGAGAAGGCGAAGGACTTTCTGCAAAGAGCATTTTC
>CACYDO010000238.1 GCA_902773165.1 uncultured Ruminococcus sp.
ATCCTCCCTGTTTTTTTCTCGAATTCCGGCGGCTGTCTTTTCCTATGATCTGCTTTTGTTTCTTTGGTCTATTATCAGACTTTACTTTTAAGCAGTTTTTTAGTTTATCGCTTATAGGATAATCTAAGACAATAGGCTCTCTATATATGTTTGTAGGCTTTGGTTTTGATGTTTTATTCTTGTACTAAAACGCGGAAACCAATTTCCCGCCGCGATATAGTAAAAACGGAACTGCCCACCGTGCGCTTGCCCGGCGCCGCCGGCATAATTATACCTCCGAAGCTGTATACTCGCTGACATCTATCGGCAAAAACGCCTCTCTCCCCTCGGGCAGCTTTTGATCCCCTATCATTCTCGAATCATAAATATAATACAGCGCCGCAGCTTCCGCCATTTTCTCCGTAAACGTCCTCAGCGCACACATTGGCTCATTCGCTGCCGGTTCGCTCAGATACGCTTTCAGAGCCGCGGAAATATCAGCATAATCGCGCACATCAACCGGAACAAACCCCGTTGACTGCGTTGAATATACATATACCGAAAAAAGCTGCTCTCGCTCTATCAGCCTTGCAGACAGAGCAACAAGCTCCGCAAGAATGCGGTCGGCGCTTTTTTTGATCTGTTCCGGTTCGGCTTTTACGGGAGATTCCAGCAGCACAATGCAGCGTTCCTCAAGCGGACGGCTGTATTCCTTGACCATGAGCGTGTCGAGCTTGGAGCTTAAACGCCAATGAACCCGGCGCATATCGTCTCCGTCTCTGTACTCCCTGACCTCAAAGACCTGAGAACGGTCGTCGCCCTTTTGCGTGTCGGAGTAAACGTCGCTGTCGGAAGCTGTGCGCGTTTTTAAAAAATAATCGTGCTCAGAGCCTTTTGAAGACGGCGTTATCAGCACCTGTGCAGAGCAGTCGCATTTCACACGGAAGGAAAATATCCCGAATGAATCGCAAACCTTGACCCTGCGTATCTTCGCCTGAACGTATGCGGCATAAGGCGCATTGAGCGATATCCAGACGTATTTTTTCTCTCCTGCCCCGGCAGACGCGCGAACGCGTCTGAGACTATCGGCATTTTCAGACACATCGCCGAGAGCCATCTCAAAGCAGACAACAGGCGCAGGCAGACGCGATGTATTTTTTATCAATGTGCAGAAGCTGACCGTTCGCTCCTTCAGATCTGAGGAACAGCGGTCTTTTTCCAGCGTCACCTTCACCTTGCGTGACGAAATGAGCGCCAGAACTCCGCTTACCGCCGTCAAAACCAGCAATAGCACGATCACCACTAGCGGAACATATGCGTTGCAGAAAATATAAAACAGAAACAGCCCCAGCAGAACAAGCCCGTAAGTCACTCTGTTTTTAAGCATTTTTCAGACCTCGCATAGACGGCTCGGGCGTTCTGCGCAGGATCTCAGAGAGGGCGCTTTCTGCGCGGACGTCGGAAATTTTCGCCTGCGTGCTCATAATTATTCTGTGAGCGCAAACGTCGGTAAAAACACGCTTAACGTCTTCGGGGATAACGTAATCCCTCTTATGCAGAAAAGCGCTTGCCGCCGCCATATTTGAAACCGCAATCGTTCCTCGCGGACTGACGCCGAGAGCGATATTCGCGTCCTCGCGCGTAGCGCCGACGAGCTTTGCGATATACTCCAATATCTCATCGCTGCGAAAAACGTTTTCGACTGTCTGCTTCATTTCCATGATATCGTATGCAGAAGCGACAGGCTCTACCTTAGAAAGCGGATTAGCGCCCTGTCTGTCTTTGAGCATAGATATCTCGCTTTCGCGGTCGGGGTAGCCCATCGTTAATCTTACTGTGAATCTGTCCATCTGCGATTCGGGCAGCGGCAGCGCGCCGGCTGTACCTACGTGGTTCTGAGTAGCAATGACAATGTGCGGCGACGGGCAGCGGTGATTAACGCCGTCCACCGTAACGGCATGTTCTTCCATCAATTCAAGGAGCGCCGACTGCGTTTTGCTCGACGTTCTGTTGATCTCGTCGGCAAGCAGCAGATTGCAAAGACCTGCGCCTTCTTTATACTCAAATTTTCCCGTTGCTTTATTATACATAGAAAAGCCGGTTATATCCGACGGCATAACGTCCGGCGTGAACTGAACTCTTCGGCATTCGAGCTGCATAGCTTTTGAAAACGCCAGAGCCATAGTCGTTTTACCCACACCGGGGATATCCTCTATCAAAATATTGCCGCCGGCAAGAATGACCTGCATGACCTTAGCCAAAACGTCATCTTTTCCGACAACGGCTTTTTTTACCTCTTTAATTATCCTGACTGCTTGCTTCATATTTCCTCCGAAATGCTGTTGGATTATTGTCAATAGATATTATATCACCGAACGCCGCACCTTTTCAACAAATTATTAAAAATATTAAATTATATTTACATTTTGTTTACACCGGACAGGCGGTTCCGCGATCACCTCAGCCGACGCTATCGCAGTTCTTCGTGAAAGCACAATGTTCTGATATTTCTTTTTACCATAAAAATGACCGTCAGGCTTTCCCCGGCGGTCATTTTGTTTTATAAATTATTATCTCCTCCGCGGCGCTTTGCTTTCGCAGTAAAGGCAGCGGTATACTCTGTTTTCTCTGTCCGTCAGCTTGAAAATATGCGTAAGCTCCTGCTCGTCCTGCGAGATGCAGCGCGGATTCTTGCATTTTATAACATCTACAAGCTTTTCCGGCAGCTCGGGGTGGAATTTCTTGACGATCTCGCCGTGTTCGATCACGTTGACCGAAACACCCGGGTCGAGATAGCCTAAAACGTCGATGTCGATGTCAATAGGTCGGTCGATCTTGATAATGTCCTTCTTGCCGTTTTTCGAGCTGGGGGCATTCTTGATGATCGCCACAGAGCAGGTCAGCTTGTCAAGATTAAGATATTTGTAAAGCACCATGCTCATGCCCGATGTAATGTGGTCAATAACAATACCGTCGGTGATAGAATCTATTACCATATTATTCCACCTCCAGAAGCTTTAGTATCAGCGCCATTCTCATGTATTTTCCGTTGAGGACCTGCTTGAAGTAGCACGCGCGCGGGTCTTTGTCCACTGCAACGGAGATCTCGTTAACTCTCGGCAGCGGGTGCATTATGCAAAGGTCGCTCTTCGCGTTCTCCAGCTTGTCGGGAGTAAGAATGTAGCTGTCTTTGAGCCTGATATAATCCTGCTCGTTGAAGAAACGCTCCTTCTGCACTCTCGTCATGTAGAGAATGTCGAGCTTCGGCATTGCTTCAAGCAGGTCTGTCGTTTCTTCATAGGGAATATTATTCTTAACAAGAACATTATTCGTCACATAATCGGGCAGACGCAGCTCCTCGGGCGAGATCAGAACGAACTTTATCCCCGTGTAGCGCGACATCGCGTTGATAAGCGAGTGAACCGTTCTGCCGAATTTAAGATCGCCGCAAAGACCTACGGTAAGATCGGAAAATCTGCCCTTTTCACGATATATCGTCAGCAGATCGGCAAGCGTCTGCGTGGGGTGATTGTGACCGCCGTCGCCTGCGTTGATGATCGGAACGCCCGTTACCATAGACGCGACCATCGGCGCGCCCTCCTTCGGGTGGCGCATGGCGATAATATCGGCGTAGCACGAAACTACCCTGATCGTGTCGGAAACGCTTTCGCCCTTTGCGGTAGACGAGCTGCTGCTCTCGGAAAAGCCGAGAACACTGCCGCCAAGCTCGTACATAGCGGCTTCAAAGCTCAGCCTTGTGCGCGTAGACGGCTCAAAAAAGAGCGTTGCAAGCTTTTTTCTTTTGCATTTTTCGGCGTATTTGTCGGGATCGTCTATGATATCGCAGGCTGTTGCGATAAGCGCGTCGATCTCCTCCGTTGTCAGATCGAGAATATCAAGCAAATGTTTCATTATTTTGCTCCTATCCAGCTTTCGTCCGAGGGGTTGTTTCTGAATTTAATGAGTTTTTCCTTGTCTTCGGGCTTGATGTAGCCGTTTTCTGCTGCGACCTCTGCAACCTCGTCAAGATTTGTAAGGCTTACGTTCTTCACGTTTGCAGCCGCAAGGCGGTCAATGCCCTTCTGCATTCCGTAAGTGAAAATGCTTGCGATACCGAGAACCTGCGCGCCTGCTTCTCTGAGCGCGTTTACTACCTCGATAACGCTGCCGCCTGTCGAGATAAGGTCTTCGATAACAACGACCTTCTGACCCGGCTCGAGCTTGCCCTCGATCTGATTTCCTCTGCCGTGATCCTTTGCGCCGGAACGAACGTAGCCCATAGGCAGATCGAGAATAGTTGCGGTGATGGCAGCGTGGGCGATTCCTGCTGTGCTTGTACCCATAAGAACTTCGCAATCGGGGTACTCGCTGCGAACTACCTCTGCAAGAGCGTTCTCAACGTCGTTTCTTACCTTAGGCGCGGTGAGCGTAAGGCGGTTGTCGCAGTAAATAGGGCTTTTAATGCCGCTTGCCCATGTAAAGGGCTGCTCGGGTCTTAAAAATACAGCGTTTATGGATAAAAGGTCTTCTGCAATGAGCTTGTTCATAGTAATTGTCCTTTCATTATTATTACTTTTTACTCTGGCAGTTAAATGATCGTAAATAAACAACTCCTCGTTTTCGCACGCCTGCACACCGGCAAGGCTTATCATAACGTTTTACGATGATCGTTTTATCGGATCATTTAATTGTCATATTGATCCGTATTATTTATTCAGCAAAAACTCCTCGAGATTTGCCATGTCGTCAATAATGTATTCCGCGGAATATTCCTCTGCTTCCTCTCTGCTTCCATAGCCGTAAAGCACGTAAGCGCAGTCTATCCCGACATCGCGCGCGCCGATAATATCGTGCTTTCTGTCGCCTATCATCAGGCATTCGCTGCGGTCGGGATCTCCGCACATTTTCAAAGCATACTCCAGCACATCGGTTTTGCCCATGCGCTTTTTGTCGAACGTGCTGCCGATGATAAGATCAAAATACTGCGATATTCCGAAATGATCAAGTATCCTCACCGCAAACGGCTCGGGCTTTGACGTTGCAAGAATAATTTTGTACTCCGTCTTCGAAAGCTTCTCCAAAAGCTCCGCTATACCGCCGTACAGCTTGTTTTCAAAGATACCCTTGTCGGGATAATATTCACGGTAATACAGTACGCCGCGCTGGATATCCTCCTCGCTCAGCTTGTAGAACTCGCGGAACGATTCCGACAGCGGAGGACCGATAAAACAGCGAAGCGTTTCTTTATTTTCAACGGGGATACCGAGCTTTTCAAGGGCGTATGCAACAGAATTGATTATACCCTCGGCAGATTCAGTAACAGTTCCGTCCAGGTCAAAAAACAGATATTTGTACATATATCAACCTACAAATTCAGCTACACAGCGTTTGTAAGCGGCAACGGGGTCGTCAGCCTGCGTAATGGGTCTGCCTACAACGATGTAATCCGAACCGATCTCCTTTGCCTGCGCCGGGGTCATAACGCGAACCTGGTCGCCGACCTCTCCGTCTGCAAAACGAACTCCCGGAGTAACTGTGACAAACTTATTTCCGCAGATCTCATGAACCTTCTTAGCTTCAAGCGGTGAGCAGACAACGCCGTCCAGACCTGCTTTCTGCGCGTTCATCGCGTAGTGGATAACGACTCTGTCGATAGGCTGGTCGATAAGCAGCTCATCTCTCATGCGCTCCTCGCTTGTTGATGTAAGCTGAGTTACGGCAATGAGTATCGGGCGTGTGCCGTCCTCTCTTGTAAGACCCTTGATCGCAGCCTCCATCATTGCAGACGTACCTGCTGCGTGAAGGTTCGTCATATCTACATCAAGATTGGAAAGCACCTTCATCGACTTCATAACGGTGTTTGGAATATCATGAAGCTTAAGATCGAGGAATATTTTGTGTCCTCTCTTCTTGATCTCCCTGACGATTTCGGGACCTGCTGCGTAGAAAAGCTCCATACCGATCTTTACGAACGGCTTTTCGTCCTGAAATTTGTCAAGAAATGCGAAAACCTCTTCCTTGCTGCTGAAATCGCATGCAACAATTACGTCCTTACCCATTGTGACTACCTCCTATAATATCAGTTAAATTATCAATGCCGAATTCTTCCATGACCTTCGGCAGGTCTTCAATAATATTCCGGCACGCGAACGGGTCTACGAGATTCGCCGCACCCACCTGAACAGCCGTCGCGCCGGCAAGCATCATTTCGATGACGTCGCGCGCAGAAGATACGCCGCCCATTCCGATGATCGGGATATTAACAGCTTCATAGACCTGATAAACCATTCTCACCGCAACGGGGAAAATAGCAGGGCCGGAAAATCCGCCCATTTTATTGGCGATAACCGGCTTTCGCGTTTTTAGATCAATTCTCATGCCGAGAAGCGTATTTATAAGCGAAATTCCATCTGCGCCTGCGTCCTCGCACGCTTTTGCGATAGCGGCGATATCGGTGACGTTAGGGCTGAGCTTTATGTAAACGGGCTTTTTCGTAACAGCCTTTACAGCCTTTGTCACAGCAGCAGCCGACTCAGCGCTTGTTCCGAAGCTCATGCCGCCGTTGTGAACATTGGGGCAGCTGACGTTAACTTCAAGTATGCCGACCTGCGGCTGTGCGTCCATTTTAGCGCACGTTTCGGCGTATTCCTCTATCGAAAAACCGCTGACGTTAGCGACAACCGGCTTGCTGTAAACCTTGGCAAGCTTAGGATGTTCCTCGGAGATGACCTTGTCAACACCGGGATTCTGAAGCCCTACGGAATTAATAAGACCGTTTGTGCA
>CACYDO010000239.1 GCA_902773165.1 uncultured Ruminococcus sp.
AACAATCCAAAAAACTTGTATAAATATTATACAACTTCCATAATCACAAGCTTTTATACTTTATTTACATTTCACTCCTTTACAATCTCGTTCTTGTTGTGATATAATAAAATTTAACAGTAAAGTAACGCGATTTTATAGATTTTACAAACAAATCCCCGAAATTTCATAACGGAGGGAACAGAATGCTAAAAATTGAACATCTGACAAAGAAATACGGCGATAAGATCGCTGTGGACGATCTCAGCATTGAAATAAAAAGCGGAGAAATATACGGCTTTATCGGTCATAACGGCGCAGGAAAAACAACTACTATCAAGTGCAGCTGCGGTCTGATAGAGTTTGACGAGGGCGAAATTTATGTTGACGGGATCTCTATTAAGGACGACCCCCTTGAATGCAAAAGACGTATCTCGTATCTTCCCGATAACCCCGATCTTTACGACTTTATGCCCGGGATAAAATACCTGAATTTCGTTGCGGATATCTACGGTATGGACGCCGATATGCGCGATGAGCAGATACATAAGCTTGCCGATATGTTCGGTATTACGGGCGACCTCGCTCAGCCTATCAATAGCTATTCGCACGGAATGAAGCAGAAGCTTGCGCTGATCTCCGCTTTTATGCATAAGCCTAAGCTCGTTTTGCTTGACGAGCCGTTCGTCGGGCTTGACCCCGTTGCCGCTCACCGAATGAAGGAGGAAATGAAGGAGGCCTGCAAGGACGGCGCGGCTGTTTTCTTCTCAACTCACGTTCTAGAGGTCGCCGAAAAGCTTTGCGACAAGATCGCTATTATCAGCGGCGGCAAGCTTATCGCAAGCGGAACAACAGACGAGGTAAGGGGAAATGAGTCTTTGGAAGACGTCTTCCTCGAATTGGAGGAGAAAAATGTCTGATACTGTTTTTACTCTCGTCAAAATTAAGATCACAGGCGATATTTCCTCGATGATAAGCTTCATGCGCGGAAGAGACGCTAAGGGCAAAGGTTTCAATATCGGTACGGCGCTTATTATTGCCGTTATTATCATCGCCTTTGCGTTTATGATGATCTTCTCCTTCGGTCTGGCTGTGCTGATGGGCTTTCGTATGTTGCAGCAGGGCTGTATATGGCTGTTCTTTCCTATGGCACTTGTATCGTCAGGTGTTTTCTCGCTGATAGGTACGATTTTTGCCGCGCAGTCGTATCTGTTCGACGCGAAGGACAACGAGCTTCTTCTCAGTATGCCGATAAAGCCGTCCGACGTTCTTCTAAGCAGAATGATCGCGCTTTATCTTCTTAATTTCGTTTATACTAATCTGCTGTTTATTCCCGTCGCCATTGCGGCAATGTGGTTTATAAACTTCAATTTCCTTACAGCGCTTTTCAGCGTGCTGTCGGCATTTCTGATACCGCTGCTTGTTACGGCTCTGAGCAGCGTTTTCGGCTACCTGCTCGGAAAGCTTGCCGCTAAGATACCGAATAAAAATCTTCTGACAGTTATTCTCGGATTCTTTACCATCGGTATTCTTGCATTTTTAACGCTTAATTTCGGAAATATTCTAAGTACGCTCGTAAACGATATCGCAAAAATCGCTGCATTTACAAAGGATAATCTACAGATTTTTTACTGGTACGGCAAAGCGATCTCGCTCGGCGGAGTTCCTTCAAACAGCATGCTTGATGCCGGCATAACAGACGGCTCTTTCAGCGACGCCGTTGGAATGCTGCCATTGATATTCCTTACTATGCTTGTGTGCTACCTTGCGTACCTGTTCCTTTCATACAATTTTACGTCGATCGTTACACGCAAAACTGCTATGAAAAAGAAAAAATACGTCCGCAAGGAAATGAAGGCTACCAATATTCAGCTTGCGCTTATCAAGAAGGAGGTCGGCTACTTCCTCAGCATGCCGTCTTACGTGATGAACGCAGGAATGAGTACAATAATGGCTTTTCTGCTCGGTCTTGGTATACTTACGCGCGGAAATGTCATCGTGCAGTGGCTGCCCAGGCTTTTCCCCGACGCTTCTACAAATCTGATCGGTCTGGCGGTAGGCTCTTCGCTTGCTATCGCCTGCACCCTCAACGACGTAACCGCGCCGACGATCTCGCTTGAAGGCAGAACGATATGGATACTGAAATCTACTCCGCTTAACGCTATGAAGGTCTTCTTTGCAAAAGCGCTCCTTGCTCCGATCGTTTCGCTGCCCGGCGTTTTCTTTACAACTATCGCCTGCGCAATTACATTGAAGCTTACTTTAGCAGACATTCTCTTTATCATGCTTATTCCGATACTTGCTTGCCTTTTCTCGGGATTTCTGGGCGTCTGCGTAAACCTTAAACTCCCACGTTTCGACTGGACAAACGAGATCACAGTTATCAAGCAAAGCCTAAGCGTTATTTTTACGCTCCTGCTTTCAATGTTCTTTACAGCAGTTCCCTTCGTTGTCGCTATCGTGCCTTCCGCTTACCTTGAAGACTTCTCCTCTGTGTGGGCTTACGGTATCTGCATTGTTTACTTTACCCTTCTTATCGGTCTGGAGCTTTTCTTCCTCGCCACAGACGGCAAAAAGATATGGGAAGAGCTTTAAGGAATGCGCAATTTATAATGCGTAATTGTAATTGTAATTGTAATTGAAATCACCGGACTTATCGCTATTTCAGGGGATTTGGTTTTTATAGTGAACTACGATGTTTTTAATGTGGAAAGTGAAAATTGGAAATCGAGTTATAGTAAACGACATTAACATCTACCCATTACATTTTCGCAAACCTTTTGTGGGGGCTTTCCGATCGCCCCCACGCCCCTTCG
>CACYDO010000240.1 GCA_902773165.1 uncultured Ruminococcus sp.
AATTTTAAGGCAACACGGCACGTTTCGGAACTGCCACCGGGCGGTGGCCAAGCGGCCACGGGCTGTTCCGATTAAATTTATGGTAGACGACGACTTATAGCCGCGTCTGCCACTTTTGCAGTGCGTATGTTCTCAGGGCGGTGGCCGCCTTTAGGGATCAATTTCGGACGTGGGCACAAACTGTCGCTTATATGAAGCTATGAGCGTGTACTGCGTGTGGCCACCGGGCGCTCTCCCGGCGCTTGCCAACACATTAAGTATTGACGATTATTGTTTGTTTGTGCTATAATCTTCCAGGAAATGAATTCTCACCAAATATGGAAATGTGGAAAAAAGCTTTAATTTGTCTGCATCAAACCTTGCCGTAATATCAATTATAATAATAAGGAAGTTTTATTATGAACAAAATAATTAAATTTATGAACAAAAAAGTATGCGCTGTCATCCTGGCAGCAGGAATGCTCACAGTAACGTCAGCGCCTGTAGTTACTGCAAGCGGATATACCGTATCTGACGAAAGCGGTACAGCGTTGGAGCTGAGGGAGTCTAAAGCAGACGCTGACTTCGTTTACCACACTCTTAGTGATGGAACTATCGAGATCGAGAAATTCAACAAGACAGTAACAAGCATTAATATTCCGGCAAACATTGACGGCGCTCCCGTCACTGTTATCGGACACAATTCCTTTCAGGACAGCGAGGAGCTTGTAAGCGTTACTCTTCCTGATACAGTCAAGGAGATCTCCACTTGTGCGTTTTACTCCTGCTCGTCACTTGAAGAAATCAAAATGCCGTCTCACGTCGTTACGATAAAAAGCATGGCTTTTGGCGCTTGTCCGAAGCTTAAGACGGTAAGCTTTGGAGACTCTCTCGAATTCATCGGCGACCAAGCCTTCTCCGGCGACGCTTCACTCGGGAAGGTCGTTCTCCCCGATACCGTGAAGACTATAGAAGCTAACGCATTTCTGAATTGCTCCGGCATAAGTGAGCTGAAGCTTGGTAATTCTGTGGAGAAAATAGGGCAGTCTGCATTCGATGGCTGCGACAGTCTGGAGTCAGTCGTTCTTCCAGACAGCCTTACCGAGATGCAGGGACATACTTTCAGAAACTGCGATTCTCTCAAAAGCGTGACCATTGGCAAGGGACTTGATAAGGTTCCGACATATTCCTTCGCCGAAAATCCAAGTTTGACGGAAGTAAGAATAGCGGATACTGTTAAAACTATTGGTATGGCTGCTTTTAAGGGCTGTACGGCGATTAAAGAAATAACACTTCCGAATTCTCTTAAAACGATAGATAACGAAGCATTCATGGGAAACAGCACACTTGAAAGTATTGTCATTCCCAATAGTGTAACCGAGATAAACCCATACGCTTTTTATGAAACAGGTGTAAAAACCGTGAAGATAGGCGGCAATCTTGAAAATATACCAAATGACTGTTTCAACAAATGTTCACAGCTCGAAGTGGTTGAGATCACAGGCTCGGTTAAAGAGATAAACCATAGTGCGTTTGCATGGTGCGATGCGCTGACAAGTGTATTTATTCCCGATTCGGTAGAAAAGATCAACGACTACGCATTTAGCGGAAGCAAAAATATTACTATCAAATGCTATCCCGATTCGTATGCCGAGCAGTACGCAAAGGACAAGAATATTCCGTATGAGCTTGTTGAACGTCCTAAGGGAAAATACGGTGACGTTGACGCAGACGGCGATATCACTTCAAACGACGCGCTTGCTATTCTTCGCCAAAGCGTCGGCATGGGTGCTCTTACCTCCGAACAGATAAAGCTTGCAGATGTAGACGACGACAACGATATTACATCGAACGACGCGCTTTCCGTTCTTCGCTACAGCGTCGGCATGGGCGGCACTGACAGCAAGATCAACACAACGGTAATGTAATCAGGCAGGTCACAAAGAGTTTTTACTTTTCTTTTCAGTGAAAATGGAAGAGTAAAAACTCTTTTCTGCTCAAAGTGCTTTTTTGAACATCGTCAAAGAATAAAAAATAAGAGGGTTACCATAAACTATGCTATACATAATCAGACACGGAAAAACAGACTGGAATGCAAAACACAAGCTTCAAGGCAGAACCGACATTCCACTTAACGAAGACGGGCGAAAAATGGCTCTCAACGCCGCGAATGAATACAAGGATGTCCACTTCGACATTTGCTACTGCTCTCCCCTTCTCCGAGCAAAGGAAACAGCCGAGATCTTGCTCAAAGGCAGAAATGTTCCGATAATAACGGACGAACGATTAACGGAGATGTGCTTCGGCATATACGAAGGCGTTGAAAACTGCTTTAATATCCCCGACTGCCCTATCAATATACTTTTTTATCACCCCGAACAATACACCACTCCGGCAGAAGGCGCTGAAAGTCTGGAGAAGCTTTTTGACCGTACAGGAGAATTTTTAAAGGAAATTGTTGAGCCGCAGCTAAACGACAACAAGGATATTCTGATAGTCGGTCACGGCGCTATGAATTCAAGCATTGTCTGTCAAATAAAAAATATTCCTGTTGAAAAATTTTGGAGTGCAGGAATAGAAAACTGCAAATTGATAAAATTGATCTGACAGCTAACGCAAAAGTATCATCTTTGTTAGCCGCGCAGAACAAGTCCGAAGATTAATGTATAATATCCGATTTTTATTGCACAAAGTCCGTTATATTCAGCTGTTTTGAATTTTTAAAAATAAATTCCTGCAAATTTAGCCGCATATTTCGGCCAAAGCAACAAAAAACCATGCTCTTATCCGCTTTATTTCATAACAAGAAAGCTTGACAAAACAGCTCTCAGCAAGTAAAATATATATGTTGAATAAATGAGCAAAGGCGTTCATTGTATCAGGGGGTACTGCCCCCTTTACAGTGGACGCATTTTTTGTTTAAAAAATCAGATATCAAGCGACTTACGGTATTTTTCTTACACAATTTACGATATATAACTCCACATATCGGCTCTTTGCCGCGCAACGAAATATCAACACAAACGGAGGTTAAAATACAATGTATCGCAGCTATGACGATCTTATGGAATTCATAGAAGAAGAGGACATCAGATTTATCCGCCTTGCATTTGTCGATATTGCAGGAATTCAAAAAAACATTTCAATTATGCCGACCGAATTAAAACGCGCTTTTGATGACGGTATCGCTTTTGACGCGTCGAGTATTTACGGTTTTGGCGACGAGCTTTGCTCAGATCTCTTTTTAAAACCGCTGCCCCAAACGATAGAAATACTCCCCTGGCGCCCCGCGCAGGGAAGAGTTGCAAGAATGTTCTGCAACAT
>CACYDO010000241.1 GCA_902773165.1 uncultured Ruminococcus sp.
AGAATTTAACGGCAATCTGCCCGTTATTAAAGTAATAGGCGTTGGCGGCGGCGGCGGAAACGCAGTTAACCGCATGGTAGACAGCGGCGTGCAGTCGGTTGAATTTATTGCTATCAATACGGACGACCATGTTCTGCAAATGTCCAAAGCCAATCAGAAGATCCATATCGGTGAGAAGCTCACCCACGGCAAGGGCGCAGGCTCTCAGCCGGCTATAGGCGAAAAGGCCGCTATCGAAAACAGCGACGAGATCGCTGCCGTTCTTAAGGATACCGACATGGTGTTCATTACCGCAGGTATGGGCGGCGGCACAGGTACGGGCGCAGCTCCGATCGTTGCCAAGATCGCTAAGGAAATGGGTATTCTTACAGTCGCTATCGTTACAAAGCCCTTTGCATTTGAAGGAAAACACCGCATGAAGCAGGCGGAGGCAGGTATTGAGGAGCTTCGTCAGAACGTTGATTCACTCGTTATCGTTCCGAATGAAAGACTTAAAAAGCTCGACGATCTCCCGACTCTTACGCTGAAAAATGCATTCTCTATCGCAGACGATGTTCTCAAGCAGGGCGTTCAGAGCATTTCCGACCTTATCCTTGTTCCCGGTCTTGTTAACCTCGACTTCGCAGACGTTACAGCTGTTATGGCAGACGCAGGTCTTGCTCACATGGGCGTTGGCGTTGCAACAGGCGAGGGCAAAGCGGAAACAGCCGCTATCAAGGCTATCAGCTCGCCGCTTCTCGAAACTACGATCGAAGGCGCTAAGGGTCTTGTTGTCAATATTACAGCTTCGCCCGATGTTGGTCTTGAAGAGATCGACAAGGCTTCTACTCTCATTACAAGCAAGGCAGATGAAGACGCAAACATCATCTGGGGTGCTGCGCTTAAAGACGATATGCAGGATAAGATCCAGATCACTGTTATTGCAACAGGCTTTGGCGACGACGTTCCTGTTCCCGGCACTCAGCCCAGACAGACTGCTCAGTCTTCTGCCCCCACATACACTACTGCTTCAACAGCAGCTGCTGCCGTAAATACAGCTAAAGCAGTTCAGTCGAAGACTGTTTCCAACGGTCCCGAGAGAAGAACAGTAGAGATTAACGTTAACAAGCCTGCTGCACCGACTGCAGAGCCGAAGAAAAGTGCAGCTCCCGTTGACGAGGACGACGCTTTTTTTCAGATAATGAAAATGTTTAACGACGATTGATATATTTGCAAAAAGCTTTAAAAGGCTTTAATAAAACTCATCTGATAAGCTATCCCCCGACAGATCTGTTCGGGAGATAGCTTTTTTTGTATATTTTACGCTAATTTGCATAAAATAATTATAATTTTATTTAAAAAGGTATTGACAAAAGCGTTTTGCAATGATAATATTAACTTGTAAACGATTTAATTGCTCACAAGTTAATATAAGGAGGATCAACTATGAGCAGCTTTTACGATTATTCCGTACCCACACCGAAGGGTGAAATGTCAATGGAGGATTTCAGAGGAAAGGTAGTCCTTGTCGTAAATACGGCAACAGGCTGTGGATTTACACCGCAGTATAAAGACCTGGAGTCTATGTACGAAAAATATCACGAGAGAGGTCTTGAGATCCTCGATATTCCGTGCAATCAGTTTGCAGGACAAACGCCAGGAAATGACGACGAGATCCATGAGTTCTGTACTCTGAAATATCACACGCAGTTTCCTCAGATGAAGAAATCTGACGTTAACGGTGAGAACGAGCTTCCACTTTATACATTTCTGAAAAGCCAGCAGGGTTTCCACGGCTTCGGTAAAGGTCCTAAAGCTCTTGTGATGGATACAATGCTAAAAAAGATTGATAAGGATTACAAGAATAATCCTAATATCAAATGGAATTTTACAAAGTTCCTCGTTGACAGAGAGGGAAAAGTGGTCGCAAGATTTGAGCCTATGGACGATATGAAGAAGATCGACGCAATGATATCGGAGCTTCTGTAAAATAAAAAAAAGGAGTAATTAATTATGTCAGCTATCAAATTAACATCAGATAATTTTAACGAAGAAGTCCTCATGAGCGGCACGCCCGTACTCGTAGATTTTTGGGCAGAGTGGTGCGGTCCGTGCAGAATGCTCTCTCCTGTTGTTCACGAGATCGGAGAAGAGCGCACAGATTTTAAGGTAGGAACGGTGAACGTTGACGAAGAACCCGAGCTTGCAGAAAAATTCGGTATCAGCTCTATCCCTTGCCTTATTGTATTTAACGGCGGCAAGGAAGCAAAGCGCAGCGTTGGCGTTATCCCCAAGGACGCTGTTATTGATCTTGTAACGAACGCATAAGAGGGTGTTCCCTATGACAGATATTATCATTATCGGCGCAGGACCTGCCGGTCTGACCTCAGCGATATACGCGCAAAGAGCAGGCATGAGCGTGCTTCTGCTTGAAGCAAGAGCATATGGAGGACAGATAATCAACACGCCCGAGATCGACAACTATCCGGCGATGCCGCACGTTTCCGGCTTTGAGTTTGCGACTAAGCTCTACGAGCAGGCGCGCAGCTTTGGCGCTGAGGTCAAGTTTGAAGCTGCCGTTTCTATTGAAGAAAACAATGATATAAAGCTTGTAAAAACATCTAAAAACAATGTCTATGAGGCAAAAGCCGTAATTATTGCAACAGGCGCAAAAAATCGCCCTATGGGTCTTGACCGTGAGGAAGAGCTTATCGGAAAAGGCATATCCTATTGCGCAACGTGTGACGGAATGTTCTACCGCAAAAAGGACGTTGCTGTTTTCGGCGGCGGAAACACGGCTATCGAGGACGCGCTTTTCCTTTCGCAATACTGCAACAAGGTGTATGTCATTCACCGCCGGGATAAATTCAGAGGAGACGCAGCTGACGTTGAAAAGCTCAAAGCGCGTGAAAATGTTGAATTCGTTCTCAATTCCACCGTTACGGCGCTTATTGCCGAGGACAAGCTTTCGGCAGTTGAGGTCACGGATAAAATAAGCGGCGAAAAGAAGCAGATCCCCGTATCGGGACTATTCGTTGCGATCGGTCAGATGCCCGACAACGGCGCGTTTGCAAACGCTGTTGAGCTTGACGAAAATGGATATATCACTGCAAACGAGAGCTGCCGCACAAAAACAAAAGGCATATTTGTTGCAGGTGACTGCCGTACAAAGGAAGTGCGCCAACTTACAACAGCCGCCGCTGACGGCGCAGTTGCAGCTTTAGCTGCTGCGGCGTGTCGCCGCTGACAGTTCCGGCGTACTTTGGTTGTGAAAATTAATTTGTTTCCGCGCCTCTGATATCCAGTTGGTGCAGTTGCAGCATTATCGGCGGCGTGTCGCTGCTGACGGTTCCGGTGTACTTTGTTGTGACAATTAACTGGTTTCCGCGCCCTAAATATGCGGTATATGTGCGGAAAATTTTAATTTCAATGACAAAGGATATATCAGCAATTTGATTTTCCCTAATCAATATCATACCCGGGAGTTGAGATAACATGGAGTATAATTCCGATGAAGCATTAAAGCTAGAGAATCAGCTGTGCTTTCCGCTGTATGCGGCTGCACGGAAAATAGTAGGAGCTTATACTCCGTATCTTAAGCCTTTAGGGCTGACATATACGCAGTATATTCTTTTTCTTGTTCTTTGGGAGAAGGATCATATTACTGTCAGCGAAATATGCGAACGGCTTATGCTTGACAGCGGAACGGTAACGCCGCTGCTGAAAAAGCTTGAAGCGAAGGGCTATCTGCGACGTGAACGCTGTGACTGTGACGAACGCTGCGTTCGCGTTATACTCACAGAAGCCGGATACGCAATGAAGGAGAATGCCCGCGAAATACCAATGAAGGTAGGCAGCTGCTTAGCTCTCTCCCCCGAAAAAGCGCAGGAGCTGTATTCTATCCTATATCAGCTTCTGGAAAATAAATAATAATTCGCCTTGCAGTTATATTGTACACTTCTGCAAGGCGTTTTTTTGTCGATTTTTGATTTCATAAAAATCCGCCCCGGTCTCGGAGCGGATTTTTTTCATGAGAAATTAATTTTTCTTCTTCTTCTTTTTCTTAGAACCGCCGGACTTGTTGCCGGAATTATTGGAGCCTCCCGATTTTTTCGCATCACCGGAATTACCGGAGTTCTGCGGCTTTTTCTCTGCCGGAGCTTCCTTCTTAGGTTCAGCTTTTTTAGGCCCTTCCTTCTTAGGCTCTTCTGCCTTCTTCTCGGTCTTAACTTCCTTCTTAGGCTTCTCAACAACGAGAGGAATATCGAGATTATCCTAAACATCTGCCTCAGCCTGAGCCTTAGTCGAGCCTGCCATAGACATTACGCATGCTTTTCGGATAAGATCAACAGGGATCATTGTTATTGCAAGAAGGATAACTATACCCCAGCCTGCTATACCGAAAGGTACGCAGCTGAACATCTCGCCGATAAACTTAAACGGTGCAAGCGGAATAAGAGCGCAGTTTACGATAGCTGCCTGAATCAAGATAATAGTAAACATTACCTTCAGGAAATTCGGGTTATCGCCCAGGCCCTTAAAGATACCGAATCCATCGTCACGAACGTTGAATCCGTTGGCAAGCGCCGCGAGGATAAAGAGTACGAAATATCCCGTAAGATGTCTGTCCATAGCAGCAGTATCGTCCGGGTAGAACTGTGCGAAGAACGGCAGCTTCAGGAACAGGAAGCTGATGGCTGTAAGCCATGCGCCCATGATACCGATCTGAGCAAACATCTGCTTGCTGATAATGCTTTCATCTCTGCGGCGCGGCTTTTCGTTCATATACTTCTCAAGAGCAGGCTCATTGCCGAGCATGATCGCTCCGAGAGAGTCCATTACAAGGTTTACAAAGAGAAGGTGCGTTACCTTAAGAGGCTCTTCAATGCCGAAGAACGGCGCAATAGCGCTGACAACTACGGCTGCTACGTTGATAACGAGCTGGAAACGGCAGAATTTAAGAATGTTGTGATAAATAGTTCTTCCGTACCAGATAGCATCCTTGATCGATCTGAAATTGTCGTCGAGGATAACGATCTTTCCTGCCTCTTTTGCAGCTTCTGTACCACTGCCCATAGCGAAGCCGACGTCTGCGCGCTTAAGTGCGGGAGAATCGTTAACACCGTCGCCCGTCATACCTACTACAAGATTCATTTCCTGACAGAGACGAACCATTCTTGATTTATCTGTCGGGAGCGCTCTTGCGATGACTCTGATATTCGGGATCATCTTCTTAACTTCATCATCGCTCATGGAGTTGAGCTGTGCGCTTGAAAGGGCAACATCTGTGCCGGTTTTGAGAAGTCCAGCGTCCTTAGCAATAGCAACTGCCGTTTCAAGGCGGTCGCCGGTGATCATTACAACCTGAATGCCAGCGTGCTGAACCTGTGCGATAGCGTCCTTAGCTTCGGGACGAACTTCATCTCTGATACCTACAAGACCAATGATAACTACGTCGTCGTTGATCTTATTTTCTGTCATCTTAGATTCGGAGTAACCGAATGCAAGAACACGCATTGCTTTTTCTGCAAGCTCATCGATCTTCTTGTCGAGAACCTTCTTGTCAAGCGGCTTAACATTGCCGTCTGCATCGAGATAGCTCTTCGCATTTGCAAGAAGTCTTTCGGGAGCGCCCTTGTAGAACGTCTTTCCGAGATTATCAATTCTTGCCTGGCTGAACTTATTAGTTGAGTTAAAGCCCTGGCTGTCTGTGATGACATAGTCTTTATTTTGCGAAAGGTTTGTAAATACCTCCTCGCCGATGAACTTCATAAGAGCCTGATCGGTAGCGTTACCTCCGATAACCTTATGATGATCGTCAAAGAGCGACTGTGTATTCTTGCCGATTGCAATATCAACAAGCCCCTTTACCTTGCTGTGCTTTGAAAGCTCGTCTACCTTTATAGACTTGCCGTCTGCCGTGAAGAAATCAACTACTTCAAGCTTGCCCTTTGTGATAGTACCTGTTTTATCGGAGAAAAGAATATTGAGCGAACCTGCTGTTTCAATACCCTCTGCTTTACGGACAAGCACGTTGTGGTCGAGCATTTTGCTTGTATTCTGCATAAGCACAAGCGAGATCATCAGCGGAAGTCCCTCAGGAACTGCGCACACGATGATAACGACTGCAAGCGAAACTGCGTCTACGAATTTTTTGATAATATCGCCTACGAGATAAGCTTCTGTCGGGTGGAAGAAAACAGACGGACCGTGACCGAGAACCACGCCGTTTGCATCTACAACGTTTGCAAAGAAAATAAAGTAAATAATATAAAGCAGCGTAATAACTGTTGCGCCGATGTAGCCGAAGGTCGAGATCTGGTTTGCAAGCTTTGCAAGCTTTACCTTAAGCGGAGAATCAGGCTCGTCCTCCTGCATTTCCTCAGCCATTTTACCCATCATTGTTTTCAAGCCGACTTTTCTTACGTCAAGAACGCCTTCGCCGTCAAATACAACGGCGCCTCTGAACAAAGAGTGCTCGTCTACAAAGGTATCGCCTGTGATCTCGTCGGAAAGCTGGGTATCCTCCGAAGCAGCAGTTTTCTTACATTCCTCTGCTTCTCCGTTGAGCGCCGAGTTATCGACCTTAAGCTTACCGTCAATTAAAATGCCGTCAGCTGGGATCTTATCACCCGATTGAAGCAGTATTTTGTCGCCTGCAACAACGTCGTCGATGTCGATGACCGTTACAAGACCGTTTCTGTACGCCTTACATTTGTCCTTTTCTGTGCTGTCTTTAAGCTCACGGTATTTCGTATCGCTTGCTACGCCCGTCTTTGCGGATACGGTAGCAACTACAAGAATAGCGATAATAGTACCGATAGGCTCGTAAATCGCAGCCTGTCCGAGAATTGCCATAACGATCATGATCGCAGCGATTACAAGCAGGATCTTGATCATCGGGTCGCCGAATGTTTCCTTAAATTCCGCCCAGAATGTAGTAGGCTCGGAATCGGGAATGACATTGGAGCCATGTTCTTCCCGTGACTTTTCGACCTCCTGGTCGGTAAGTCCAATGTACTTCACTAAAAATCCCTCCCCGGAATTTGTTAATATTTTATCTGCCGCTATGCCGCAGATTTCTTTTATTATAGCACAGAACAGGGAGCTGTGCAAGCAAAACACCGGGTATGCACCCGGGGGCGGTTCCGGGCGAGTTTTCTGTAGCAGTCGCTTGATCTCCGCGCCGTGTGTTGGTTGACGATCATATGATCTTACTTTTGATTTTCACTATTATTTCTTGTATGCCTACTAAAATTATACGCATACAACTCCCTGTTCTTTTTTGTCTGCCAATTACAGTATTGCCCCAATATCATGTCCGCATTTTGTTTTATAGGATATTGGTCAATAATGTCAGGTATACCTCTTTGCAAGCTCGCTGATAGAGCCGTCTCTTGTACCTGCGCCGACAGCGTTAAATTTCCATTCGCCGTTGTAACGGTACACCTCGCCAAAGATCATTGCAGTCATACCCGGATAATTATCAGAAAGATTGTATCTTAAAACCTCCTGATTTGAAGCGCTGTCAACAACTCTTACAAATGCATTGCTTATCATTCCGAAATCCTGCTTGCGCTGATATGCTGCGTAAATATTGACAACGATAACGATCCTGTCGTACTGCTGCGGAACACTCTTTAGATCGATGATTATCTGCTCGTCATCACCCTCGCCGTCACCGGTCAGATTATCTCCGGTATGAATTACAGACTGGCTTTTGTGGCGAAGATTTCCGAAATAAACGACATCGTCCTTGCTGACAAATTTACCGTTCTGGAGCAGAAGCGCCGAAGCGTCGCAGTCAATATCGTTTACCGTACCGCCGCCGAACAGCGATCCTAAGAATCCTCCGCCCTGTGGTCTTGCAGCGTCCCAGCCAAGTCCTACAATAATTCTGCTCAGACCCGGTCTTTCTTTAGAAAGGCTTATTTTTTGTCCTTTTGTAAGTTTTACTGACATAATAAGTCACCTCCGAGATCAGCCTACCTCAATGCCGTAACTGCCGCAAAGAGCAGCAAGACCGCCCTGATAGCCGCTGCCGATAGCATTGAACTTCCACTCGCCGTTATTTCTGTAAAGCTCACCGAAAACAACAGCTGTTTCAACAGAGAAATCCTCACCGAGATCGTAGCGAAGTATTTCCTGACCGGTAACCTCGTCGTAAATTCTGATATAGGCGTTGTTTACCTGGCCGAACGTCTGACGGCGCGCTTCTGCGTCGTAGATAGTTGCAGTGAAAGCTATTTTCATAACGCTCTCTGGGATCATAGTCAGATCAACCATGATAGCTTCGTCGTCGCCCTCTCCTTCACCGGTGAGATTGTCGCCGGTATGAACAACAGCGCCCGATGGGTGTTTAAGGTTTCCGTAAAATACAAAATCCTTAGAATCGGCTACCTTTCCGTTAGCCGCAAGCAGAAACGCCGATGCATCGAGATCGAACGCCGCACCTGTATCGAAAGCGTTAACGTCCCAGCCAAGTCCGACAAATATCTTCTTCAAACCGGGATTTCCTTTTGTAAGGCTGACTTTTTGACCTTTTGTTAAGTTTACAGACATTTTTTATTACCTCCAAATAAATGTATAAAGCTAATATATGCTTTATTATTAAATCAAATCACTCCGCGTCAATACCGTAATGAGCGCAAAGTGCAGCCAATCCGCCGCGGAAGCCGCTGCCGATAGCGTTGAACTTCCAGTTGCCCTGGTGCTTATAAAGCTCACCTACAACGATCGCTGTTTCAATAGAGAAATCCTCTCCGAGATCGTAATGAATGATCTCCTGGTTAGTAGTTTCGTCTACAATACGAATATATGCGTTGGACACCTGTCCAAAATTCTGACGTCTTCTGTCTGCGTCGTAAATAGTAACCGTAAACGCTACTCTCTCGATGTTGGCAGGAATAAGAGAAAGATCTACCTCGATCTGCTCGTCGTCACCTTCGCCCTCACCTGTAAGGTTATCGCCCATATGAGTAACTGCGCCGCTTGAATGCGAGAGATTACCGTAGAAAATAAAGTCCTTCTCCGTAGGGCACTTTCCGTTTGCTCCGAGAACGAACGCCGAAGCGTCCAGGTCAAAGTCTGCACCGCCGTCGAATGCGTTTACGTCCCAGCCAAGACCTACCATAATTTTCTTCAAGCTGGGATTTCCCTTCGTCAGGTCTACCTTTTGTCCTTTAGACAGATTGATCATAATTTTTTTACCTCCGTTTCTATACACGGGGTGTAAAAACAGCCCCGTTAGTTCCTGATATTTCTTACTTGCTTATATGCTTCCTTACTTTGAAAACAAATTCCTTCCGCCCTGTGGGAGCGCTCCTCCCTGCTCGGGCATAGTGAAATTACTGTAAAACTGATCCTTGATATTTTCAAGTCTTGCTCTTGCGTCCGCTCTCTGTCTTTTAGCGTCCGCCTGGATCTCCTTCGTTTCTTCAATACCGCTCATGATGGTCTGCCATGTGGTTTCAAGAGTATCCACCTTAATGGAGCTTCCTGCCGTCATGCGTGCGATCATCTTAGACTGCTCTACCGTATTCTGCGCATTCTTGATGAGAAGCTCATTCGTCTTTTCGTCAAGAGCAGAAAGGGCATCGGCCTGTATTCTCTGACGTTTCAGCATAACAGCCTGAGCAAGAGCCTGCTTAAATACAGGCAGCGTTACGATAAACGCGGAGTCAATTTTTCTCATAAGATTGAGATTGCTGAACTCCATCGTTTTAATAAGCGGAATAGACTGCATGGCAACGCTCTCCGCGGTACGAAGATCCTGAACTCTCTGTTCAAGCATTGCCTGAGCCTGCTCGCAGGTCTGGATTTCAAACTGTATAGCCGTATCGCCTGTCGTTTCGAGATCGTCCTTGCGCTGGAGAATATATCCCTCAAGCTCGCTGACAGCCTGTTCGCCTGCAATGATGTATTTTACGAGAGAATGATAGTAATCAACGTTAGTGTTGAACATCTCCTCAAGCTTGCGGTTCGTCTGAGTGATCTCATTTTCGTACTGTCTGAGCTGAACATATATCTTATCAACATCGTCGCCCATAGAAACGTACTTCTGCATGATCTTCTCAATGCTTCTCTTTGCGCCGAAAAGCAGCTTATCAAGTTTGCCGGGTTCCTTCTGTATCTCGTCGATATCGAAAGAATCCATTATCTTTTTAAGCGCGCTGAGCATAACAACGGAGTCGTCAAGCTGAGAGAGATTTGTATTTCTAAGAACAGTATCGGAAACCTTAGCTATCTCGTTTGCCGTTTCGCCGCCGAAGTTAACGATCGTACTCATATCGTGAATCGAGATCTGACTTGTAAGCTTATCGATCTCGGGCGAATTTGCCAGAGCCTTTGTCATCTGCTGTCTGTCGGCAACTATGTCGTATGGCTTAGGTTCTTCCTTAGCAAGACTAACAGTTCCCTGCGCCTGCTGCGGCTGATACGCGCTCTGAACAGGCTGTGCAGCAGCTGCCGGCTGATATGTTGGCTGAGGCTGAACGGGCTGCACAGGGATCGCCTGCTGGAACGTCGTCTGTGACTGAATTGGCTGCACCGGAGCTGTCGGCTGATACGTCGGCTGAGGCTGAACAGGCTGCACAGGGATCGCCTGCTGATATGTCGGCTGAGGCTGAACGGGCTGCACAGGGATTGCCTGCTGATAATTCGTCTGCGGCTGAGTATTCTGAGCGCTGCGTGAAGCAGCTGCATTTTCACTGCCTGGTCTTTTTCCGAAATCTATTGCCATAATTAATTCCCCTTCCTGAATAAGCCGCCGAACAGCGGCTTGTTTTTTGGTGCAGGCGGCTTCGCCTTCGGAACCTTTAAGCGAGGAGCCTGCAAATCGTACATATACTCTCCGATCTTATGTTCATCGAGAATATCTCTGCTGAAAAATCCTTCTACAGTTCGGTAGCCTGTCGGCACAAGAAAAAGCACGTCAAATCCTGCCATATTAAGGAACGCCATCAATATTGCGTCTTCAAGCGAGATCGGCCTTTCTCCCGTATTGATATAAATGATCTTGGGATTGACCTTCGTGAAATCAAATCCCTGAATAAGCCGGAGCACTGCCGGCGGCATAAACAGAAGTGTTGACGCGATGAGATACTCCGTTCCGTTCTGAAACGTTCCGTTTATCAGGCGTGAATTTATCAGCAGATCTATCTTGTCGAAGATAAAATTCTGCGTTTCCTGCCTGAGATAGCGGTACGGATACTCCCGTCTGGCAAGCACAGCTTCGCGGTTGAGCTTGCCGCCGCGCAAAAGCGCTCCCGAATTATATTTCATCGGGTTATCGTCGTTTGGTGAAAGATACGGTACGCTGCCGATGACCAATGTATTTTCGGTCAGCATATTCTGAATATTCTTCCAGTATTTTGACGGCTGCGAATCCTTTACTCCCGACACCTTCGCAAAAATAACGGGAATATTCACCGTATCGTCAAACACACTGAAATTCGGTCGAAATTTCGTTTCCTGCCTCCACAGCATATCTATCTCTTCATACATTGTTTTGAGGATAACGCTGTTGGCTTTGGCATACTGATAATCGCGGAATAACCCCGTTCCGTCATTGTACAGCGTCCGATCAAGCTCGCGTTCTGCATGATATGCAGCTGTGCCGAGCTGAATCCCGACCATTTCCGTGGGATACTCCGTAACATTCATAGAATCGGGGTATTTCAGTTCAAATAATCTTGCGTCTTCAAGAACGCATTTTGTGTTTAAATTCGGCATAAGAACAAGAACATCGCACGGAAGCCTCGACATCACCTTCAAAAAAGCTGCTTCGTGGCTTGTCGAACAGCCGCCAAGCATAACAAACAGCGGTATCATCGGCATACCCCACCCCGAAAACAGCATAGGCAGATATCGGTTGAGCCAGCATGAAACGCAGACTGTCATTGTCGTAAGCCTTTGCGACGTCATATCGGGTTTTGCCGATTCCTCCAGCATAACGTCGATATACGCTTTTGCAACGAGCTTTTTAAGCTCCTCGTCCGGCGGCATTTTCACGCATTTGAGCATTGCCGCAATCAGTTGTTCTTTAGTATTGAAGCCTGTTCTGTCGATCGAACCAAGCTCCTCGTTGGCAGGAGTCGGAATTTTGTTTTCAACAATAAGGTACTTCCTGCCGCTGTTCTTTATTTCGGTATAAAATTTATAAAGGTCATTCTTATAAGTCAGCTTGTCCGGCACGCCGGTGAGCTTGCAGAAGGAATTATAGTACATTGAGCCGTTGTTTCCGCGTGAAGCAGGCGAAATTTTCAGCTCCTCAATAATATCCTTCCCCGCCATCCACATATTAGTCGCCGCAGAAAGACGCGGTTCTCCGCCATACATCTGCGCTCTGCGTCTGCGCTCCTCCTCGGCTTTTTCCGCCTTTGCAAGATCAAAGCCCTGCGGAAACGGCTGCATATCGGGAATATACAGCTTTTTCGAAAGCTCTGAGCGAGGGTCAAACGAATTATAATCCTCTTCGCCAAGATTCTGCAAAAGAACGACATCGCAGCCGCACTCGTGAAGCAGCTTCAAAAGCAGAAGCTCATGTTTGCCGAGCTTTCCTCCGGCAATGATCTTCGGCGCGTCGTTTTCGCCGAAGTGAATAATGACGGTGCTGAATTTGTAGTACAGCCAACACATCAGCCTGATGTAGAAATTTCTGACCATATCTTCATTCTTGCCCATTGCTTTAAAGCGGTTAAGCGCGTTATACACCGCATTTGCAGCCATGGTACACTGCGAATTATTCATCTGCGGCAGCCATCTGCCCACGGCCTTGCCTATAAAAAATTTATCCAAACGAAACTCCTGCCCTGCCATATCGGCAAAGTAGGTTATCTGACTTTCATCGGGGTTACTGATTTTTCCTCCGATCACAGCGCCCTTAGCTCGTGCCGCGCTGCAATACTGCGTGATAAACCGCTCTATTTTTTCGTTGAAGCCCGTGATCCTGTAAAAATATGCGCAGCCCTCACGCCTTTTATCTAATCCGAGAAATATTTCCCCGGGGTCATCGGTTCTGTGTAGCTCTAGCATTTTTTACTCCCTCGGTTTTAATAATATGTGTTGTAATTATCATTGTATTGGCCGCCATAGGCGCTTACCGCACTCTTCCCCGTCGTTCCCGATGAAGTCCCGTCCGAGCTTCCCTTATTGAGCAAATAGCCTATGATCGAGCCGCATACTCCGCCGATAACGTGACCGAAATTCGATACGTTATCAACCATGAATACGCCCTGATAGACCTGTTCTCCGAGATAGACTGCCGCGACAAGTATAAACGTCAGAGGAATTTCGCCCTCCTTCACACCGGTTATCGAAGCAAGCAGGATAAACGCGAACACTATGCCGCTTGCGCCGAGCAGCTGAACATGCGGAAAAATAATAAAACTGAGTATGCCTGTAATTACGGTCGTAAACAGCATAACAAGCGCCAAATTACGCGAGCCGTATTTTTCCTCAAGCAGAGGCCCCACCAGAAGCAGCGTGACCATATTGCCCAGGTAATGATCCCATGAAGCATGTCCGAAAACGTACCCTACAAATCGCACGTAAGTAAGCGGACTGTAAAGCGGCGAACGATAAACGCTGAAAAAAGCGTTGTTTGCCCAGCCTTTGGTGACGATATTTAAGATCAGCGCCCCGAAGCACAGGATAACGAACCACAGCGTTACGGGGGCGTTAAACGTCACCTTGATTTTTTTCATTTCTCACCATTCCTTTCATATAACCTTCCATTAAATTCCATCCGGCAGATCTTTCTGCCTCTTTTTGAAGTCTTCCATAGCTTCAAACGATAAAAGAAAAAACGTAACCATAAAAAAGTATACCACAATCA
>CACYDO010000242.1 GCA_902773165.1 uncultured Ruminococcus sp.
CCGTTGTCGGAATATGACGATGAAAAAGATACAAATAATTCTGCCGAAAAAGAATAATTTTAAGGCCCGGGCAAATAAATTTTACGTATATTGAGTTTAATTAATAAAAATCTATTGAAAAATGCGGCGTTTCGTTGTAAAATAGTAAGAGATAAAACGGAGCAAAGCTTATCGTTGCTCTAAGCAGAATAAAGATTTTCCGACAGCTGCTCGGAGGCGCTGGTATTCCGGGCTGACCGCAGTATCAGCGATATCACACATTAAAAAGGAGAATTATCAATGGCCAATTTGATAAACGGAAAAGAAATAGCCGCTCAGGTTAAAGCGGAAATCGCGACAGAAGCCGAGAAACTCGCCGAATTTGGTGTGACTCCGGGTCTTGCGGTAATAATAGTAGGCAGCGATCCTGCTTCAAAAATCTACGTAAGAAATAAGAAGAGAGCCTGCGACGAAGTCGGCTTTTACTCTGAGGAGTTTATGCTCCCCGAAAAGACTACGCAGAAGGAGCTTATCGCTCTTATAGATACGCTCAACAAAAGACTTGACATAGACGGTATCCTCGTTCAGCTTCCTCTTCCGAAGCACCTCAACGAGAAGGCTGTTATCGGCGCTATCTCCCCGAAAAAGGACGTAGACGCGTTCAGCCCGTTCAACGTTGGCAGAGTTATGATCGGCGATTATCGTTTCCTTCCCTGTACACCGGCAGGCGTAATGGAGCTTATTAAATCCACAGGCGTCGAGGTGAGCGGCAAGGAATGCGTTGTTATCGGCAGAAGCAACATCGTAGGCAAGCCTATGGCTATGATGCTGCTCAACGAAAGCGGTACTGTTACTGTTTGCCACAGCAAAACTCAGAATCTCGCTGAGATCACTTCTAAGGCGGATATCCTTGTTTCGGCAGTGGGCAAAGCTAAATTTGTTACGGCTGATATGGTGAAGGAAGGCGCTGTTGTTATCGACGTCGGCATGAACCACGACGAAGACGGCAAGCTTTGCGGAGATGTCGATTTTGCACAGGTAGAGCCGAAGGCAAGCTGGATAACTCCCGTTCCCGGCGGCGTAGGCCCCATGACTATTGCTATGCTGATGAAAAATACTCTGACGGCGGCTAAGGTCAATGCAGCTTCAACTATGAAGAAGCCAGGCAAAAAATAATTTTACACAGATTGCGGCCGCACGGATATTCCTGTGCGGTCGTTTTATTATAGAAAGGAAAAATATGAAAGCTTTGAATATAGTCATTCCCGACGCAAAAACTATAAGTAACGGCGATGTAAGCTTCGACTGCTTTAAGGAATTCGGAAGCGTTACCGAATATCAGCTCAGCGGAGAGAAAAATTTTCCTCAGAGAGTGGAGAATGCCGATATAATTCTGTGCAATAAAACACCGATGAACGAAAAAAATCTGAGCGGCGCTAAAAATTTGAAATATATAGGTTTATTTGCTACTGGGTATAATAATATTGATATTGAATATGTTAAAAGCCGCGGCATTACTGTCTGCAATGCCGGTGGATATTCGACTGACGCTGTTGCACAGCACACGTTTGCTTTTATGCTCGGTCACTGCTCGCGCGTCAGCGATTACAATGCGTTCGTTAAGCGCGGAGAATGGAAAACAGCCGATGTTTTTTCGCCTTTTGTTTATCCTATGATCGAGCTTGCAGGAAAAACGCTCGGGATTATCGGTTTGGGAACGATAGGAATGGCTGTTGCAAAGATTGCGATGGCATTCAATATGAATGTTATTTATTATTCCCGAAGCGAAAAAAATATGGACGGAGTTCGCCGCGTATCGCTTGACGAGCTTGCCGCGCAAAGCGATTTTATAACGGCTCACTGTCCGCTTAACGATGATTCTTACCATATGTTCAACGCAGAATTTTTCAGAAAATGCAAGCCTACAGCCTATTTTATCAACACCTCGCGCGGAGGAACGGTAGACGAAGCCGATTTAAGACATGCTCTTGAAAACGGCACTATATCCGGCGCTGCGGTTGACGTTCTGACAAAAGAGCCGATGGCTGAGGACTGCGTTCTTTTCGGAGCGCCGAATCTTACTATCACTCCGCATATCGCATGGGCTTCCGCGCAGACGAGAGAGCGCTGCGTTTCGATCGTATACGATAATCTTAAAGCTTTTCTCAGCGGAAATCCGATAAATGTGGTCTGCTAACGAAAGTTTATACTTCGATTTTTGAGTTGGATAGGGATAAAAATGAATAACTCAGGAAAAATTTTTACAATTTTGAAATTTTTACATTAAAAAAGGTTGACAAAACAGTTACAATAATGTTATAATTTCAATTAGTAAGGAGATAGTGTCTATTTTCGTAAAAATGCACTGTTTCCGGAACGACAGGAGAATTTTATGCGAGTAATAACAGGCACTGCAAAGGGCAGAAGGCTCGAACAGCTGGAGGGCAACGATGTTCGCCCGACAACAGAGCGCGTAAAGGAAGCTGTATTCAGCATTATTCAATTTAATATTGAGGGAAGACGGTTTCTTGATCTTTTCGCAGGCTCGGGGCAAATGGGTATTGAGGCGCTGAGCAGAGGAGCTTCGCGCGCGGTGTTCATCGACGCAGCGAAGGAATCGGTCGATATCGTCAAGCGAAATCTGAAAACGACAAAGCTTGAGGAGTGTGCGCGCGTGTTCAGGGCTGATTCGATCAGCTATTTAAGATCGTGTCGTGAGACATTTGACCTTGCGTTTCTTGATCCGCCATACGGAACGGGGCTTTTGCAGGAGGCTCTTGATAATATTGAGAGAGTTATGAGCAAAAGCGGAATTGTGATCTGTGAATCTCCTGTCACTGAGGATTTACCGGAGAATATCGGCGAATTCGTAAAATTGAGGGAGTATCGCCACGGCAAGATCAAAATCACGACTTACTGTCACGGCGACTACGCCGAATAAGGAGGTAATGCCGTGCGTACAGTGATCTGCCCCGGCAGCTTTGATCCCGTAACACGGGGTCATATTGACATCATCAGGCGTGCTGCAAAGACGTTTGAAAAGGTTATCGTTGCGGTCTTCGTAAACAAGGACAAGGTGCCTTGTTTCACGATAGAAGAGAGGATACATTTTCTTAATAAGGCTCTTGCGGGGCTTGAAAACGTTGAGGTGGACTCCTGCGAGGGGCTGCTTGCCGATTATGCGCGGGAGCGCAATGCAACGGCAGTTGTAAAGGGGCTTCGCGCCATGTCAGACTTTGAGTATGAGTTTCAGATGGCGCTTACAAATAAAATGCTTAATCCGGAGCTTGAAACGCTGTTTTTCTCCTCATCGGCGGAG
>CACYDO010000243.1 GCA_902773165.1 uncultured Ruminococcus sp.
CACCGGACTGTTTTTGAATTCACCCCTTGCGGAGCGCCTGACGGAAACACGCGCTCGCTTCGCTCGCGCGAATTGAGGGGCGCTGCCCCTCGAACCCTGCCAAAGGCTCTGCCTCTGGACTCCGCTAAAGGGACTTGTCCCTTTCGAATCCCAATTTCGCGGTGTTACCTATTCGGAACGTTACTTTTTCATCGCGGTCGATACCTAAAATGAATACAAAAAATAACAGACCCGACCTGCAAGAGATCGGATCTGTTATTTATGAACACACCTAAAAAGAGTTTAGTTTCAGAATTCGTATGGCAGGACTTTGTACTCGCCGAGTATGTAGCGCTGTAATGCCTTTGCGTCGTTTTCATTGATGACGCCGTCCTTGAAGCAGTCTGCTGCTTCGAGCTGGAGGTCGTTGAGATAGACGGGCTTACCTGCCATTGTCTTTTCGATGTAGCCGAGGAGTACAACATAATCGAAGGTATCAACATTTGCGTCGCCGTTGAGGTCGCCCGAAGATTCGGGGACTATCTCGTATCTGACGGGAAGGTACTGACCGTCGCAGGTATCACCTGTCTGGATAAAGAGAGTTTCCCAGTACCAGCCGTACTGGCTGTTGGGCTCATATGCAACGCCAACGCCCATATGAGTTGTTTTTGGGCTGAGTATCGCTTCCCAGTGACCCATTGTGGAGCTTTTCCACTGATTGAATGTAGCTTCTGCTGTGGGAGAGCCTGCTGCGATATTCTCGGCGCTGTAGGTGAAGTTTACGACATTTTCGTGCTCGTTGCGGATTATCGTGTAGTATTTTGTGCCGTCTGGACGTTTGTGGTCGAAGCTTTCAATGCACTCTCTTGCTCTGTCGGCAGCCTTGTCACAGAGGTATGGCACGACATAGAGTGGCGGGAGTCCGTATTCTGCTCTTGCCTCATTGATAAGGAGAGCCATTTCCTTGGAGAGCGCGAAGAGGTCTTCCTGCGAGACTTCGTTTCCGTTTGTTTTCAGAGGAGCGAAACTTGATATGAAGCATATTACCGCGAAGGCTGAGATCATTGCTGTAAGACGTGAAACAGCCGTTTTTATACTTTTCAATATCATGCACCTCCTTTTGTTTATCTGTAATTTAATTGTAACACAGCAGTATGTCAAATGGAAGAGCTTAGGCGCTTTTCGTGAAGTTGAACAAAGAAATTCTACCTTTTGTACAAAGGATTTCTATACCCGCAGTTTATACAGGCTTAAAGTATCTTTTCTGTATTCGGATTTATTAGCAGGCTGTTAATGACAAGTACGGTGATGCGGTTTACGGAACATAAAAACGGTATCCAATATTACCTACGGTATACAAGTATGTTCTAATTGTGAAACAGTGTTTAAAAGCACTGTGAAAATTGACAAGGAAGCAGCAATATCAAAAAAATGCTGCAAATCCTTGAAATTTTGTGGAAAGTGTGATATGATAGAGGTGCGGTATTATTTTTTGAGGTGAGACAAATGAAATTTACAAAATTCTTATCGGCGGCGCTTGCACTGACTTTGGTCTGCGGGGCGACGTTTGGGAGAATAGCTCAGCCTGAGAATATGACAACAGCAGATGCGGCTTATAAAGATTTGAGCCAAGGCGAGTGCGGAAAGAATATGAAGTGGAAGTATGAAGATGAGGTGCTTACTATAACAGGCGATGGGGAGTTAACGGGTTCAATTTGGACATCGCTTTATCAATGGAGCATAAGAAAAGTTGTTATAAATGGAGAAGTTACAAGTATATGCAGCAAAGCATTTGAAGGTTGTGAGTACCTTAATACAATAAATCTGCCGGATTCTGTCACTGAAATAGGAAGCTATGCTTTTTATTTGTGCCAAAGAGGACTTACAACTATAAAGTTGCCTAAAAATCTTAAAGGTATTGAAACAGGGACGTTTATGGATTGCAAAAGACTTTCAAGCATTACTATTCCTGATTCCGTAACTTACATTGAAAAAGATGCGTTTTGGGACTGCGATTCATTGACAGAGATAGAAATTCCTGCGTCTGTTGCCAGAATTGGTGGTAGTGCGTTTGGAGAATGTCTAAAATTAGAAAGTATAACTATTTATAATCCAAAATGTAAAATAGCCACTGGAAATAATACTGTTTGCAATGTGAAAAATGATCAAGAAGTTAGCTATTCGGGGGTAATAAAAGGCTACAAAGGTTCAACAGCAGAAGCGTATGCAGAAAAAAACGGGTACAAATTTGAAGCGCTTGAGGGCGAGCCACCACAAATTATATCCTTCGGCGACCCCAACGGCGACGGACTAATTGACGCCAGCGACGCTTCTTTCGTGCTTGCGGAGTACGCAAAGATCTCGACGGGCGGAACTTCCGAACTGACCGTCGATGTGAAAACTGCCTCTGACGCAAATTCTGACGGCAGCGTTGACGCCAGCGACGCTTCCCTCATGCTCGGATTCTACGCTCACGTCTCGACGGGCGGCGAACTTGACTTCCCTACCTATATTAAAGGCGGCATCGCTTGACATCTCAGGGTCGCTTTTTGCGTCCCTTTTTGATGCTTTCAAAATTTTTTTGAAAAATTTTTCCCGAAATACAGCCTTTTGCAGACTTTTTCAAAAAAATCTGAAATTTTTTTCAAAAAACGCTTGACAAATCAAAAAACCTGTGATATAATTAATATCGTCGTCAGGGGACAGAGTGGTCAACGGGCAAACGAAAGACAGCGTTCGACTGACGGAATAAAAGGCTTTTGTGGGGGTTTAGCTCAGCTGGGAGAGCATCTGCCTTACAAGCAGAGGGTCACAG
>CACYDO010000244.1 GCA_902773165.1 uncultured Ruminococcus sp.
AAAAAAGGAGACTCCGCGCGGAGTCTCCTTCATATTAATTTAATCGAGAATATAAATATCGAGCGTCTGTCTGCCAAACTCGTTGCATTCCTCTTCGCTGTCCATGTAAAGATCAACTACGATATCTCCTGCCATGCACGCGTCGCCCGTATCCTCTGCGACTGCATAGCCGTAAACAAAGCTTCCGTCGGAAGAGCAGATATAAAGCTTAGTTCCGTAGGGAATTACATTCGGGTTTACAGCAACAGTTCCCACTCTGGGAGTTGTGCCGACAGCAGTAATGCCGTCGATCTCGTTATAAGCTGTGCATACACCGGAAATGACCTCGCTGCACGAGAAATCCTCTCCGCTTTTTACAACGACTTCTCTTTCGATATCGTCGTCTTCCTCCTCAAGCTCAGGCTCGGAGATCATCTCTGTCTTCTCTGCCTGCGTCTTCTCTTCGGCAATCTCATCAAGCTCATTCTTTTCGTCCTGTTCGGGCGCAGCTTCGCCGCTTGCAGAAGCTTCCTTCGTACCGACGAGAATAATTTTGCTTACAGCCTTGCTGACAACGGTTTTAGTATCCTCCGTTTTTTCAACAAGCTGACCGTTTACGTACTTCTCCTTATAAGAAGTTTCTATCTTTCCCTGCTTGCCCTCCTGCTTGACAGTTGTTTCACCAACAGGCATTGTATCGCAGGATTCTTTAATAATATCCGGCTCGATCTTCTCCGTTTTAAACGTTGTTCTGTAAAGAACCTCGTCAACGCATACCTTCATTCCGCTAGTCACAGCGCTGTCGGGCTTTATTTTTTCGTTGCCCTCGCTGCAAAGCTCACAGCCTACGTTTCTGAGCGCGTCTTTAACAGTTCCTTCGGGAACGTAAACAAGCTCCGTTTCGCCGTTCTTCTCCAGATAGAGCTTAACGCCTCTGCGAACGTCTATCTGCATTCCTTCTGCAAGCTCCGATTCAACAGCCGGCTCAACGAAATCGTTCGGAGATACTTTCACGCCGGCTTTTTCAAGAGCCTCAGCCACAGTACCACCTGTAAGTCTGAGCATATTCTCCCTGCCGTCGGCATTAACAACAACTGTAAATGCGCGCTTTACGTCGATGTTGATCTTGTCGCCCTCTTCCTCGGTAACGACAGTTTCATCACCGGTATACAAAGTGACCCCTGCTTCGGAGAGTATATCTCCGATATTGTTGGAGTCGGCAGCGACCGTATAAATTTTTCCTTCGTCATTGATATACGCCGTTTTACCGTCAGAAGCAGCCGTCATTACCGAAACAGCCGCTGCAAGACCTATTACAGCAACGACCGTAAACTTCTTTAAAGAAGCCATTGTGTCGCTCGGTGCAGCGTGTTTTGCTTTCTTGTAAGATGTTATCATAAAATAGTGTTCTCCTTATTACGGCGCCTTCGGGGAAACATGCCGAACAAAACACAGCACATATCCGTTCTGGCGTCAAGCTGCAGTCCTAAGACCATAGGACTGTTTGCTTATCAGACAGCAGCGTGTCCGTCCGCAAGAAACATCAACATCCATTTACGCCGATAACCCCCATCGACGCCCGTCGGATAACCCCACCCGACAGTATCTCACCGACATTTTATCAAACAACGATGTCGGAAAACGGCTGCGGCAAATATTGCCGATGTCACAGACAGCTAATATCATAAGCTTCGCACCACGGTTATAATTATACATCTTCAAGTTCGGCATGTCAAATAAATTACACGAGTGTTATTTGTTCACTTTTCACAACGCAAACAATCAAAAATGCCAAAAAACGGCAGATAAAGCGTTTTTTTCGACCGTTTGTTCTATCTACTGCACCATTCTTTATGTGCATTATGTAGAATATTCGGTTGAATTTTTTTCGTCCGGAAAAATTGCTTTTTTGATAATCGCGAATAAAAATGTGTAAATAATGAATATTTCTGAAACTCTTTTGATAACAATTTTATTGATACATTCATTGCGTCAAACGCACGATCCTCATTATTACTGCGGATTTTTATTGCAAGACCGACAGCAAAACAAATGTCGTAATTGTAACTACTGAATGATTATTAAAGCAAAAACCAAAAATAATTTCTTTAAAAACAAAAATCTACAAATACTTATTTAATTCGATTTTTATTTTTTACCGGATTTATGTTTAATAACTTTGATCGAAGCAGCAATAAATTGTATAACTTTAATATTGCCGTATACATCTAAAAATCGAAGTGTTAACAGAAGCGTAAATCATTAAACGAAATTATAACGATTCCCGCTTTTTTCGCATTTCGTATTTCCGTTTAGTAGCCATACCCCCTCTTATATGCCGCTGCTCCTTATTAAACTGCATTATCTTTTCGACCGCGCTATACAGCGATTTATCAATTTCCTTTAATCTATGCGTTACGTCCTTATGCACGGTAGATTTAGAAACTCCGAATCGTTTGGCAGCTTCTCTTACGGTACACCTTGTTTCTATTATATACTGCGCTGTTTCTACCGCTCTGTCCTCCAATGCGTCCAACTCGTTCACCTCACAGAGATAAAGGCAGCACCGCACAAAGACCGCCTTACGGCTTTGTACCGAATCTGCTTGATCTTTTTCCGTCATAGTACACAAAGCAACCTTGAAATACGTCAGTATTCCTGCGGTTC
>CACYDO010000245.1 GCA_902773165.1 uncultured Ruminococcus sp.
AAAACCCTTTGTCAGCGTTTTCTGCTTCTGCTTCGGCGCTTGTTCGTCTTCACGGTAATCCTCGTCATCATCAAAATACTCATCAAAAAAATCTTTATTCACGGTAACACCTCCGATAATAGTATCGGAAATATTACCGTGAATATACATTAATTTACTTTACTGTCCGAAATTTTTACAGGCTGTTTCGCTATTAGTTGCAGCCGCAGCCGTTGTTGCAGCCACAGCCGCAGTCGTTGTCGCCATTGCAAGCGATCAGAATGATTACGAGAAGGATGATCCAAGTACAGCTGTTGTTACCAAATGCGTTACACATAAAATGTGCCTCCTAAATATTTTATTAATGCTGTCGGTTCGTTAGCTTTTCGGCTTTTCTGTTCAGCCGTTCGCTTTCTTACCGCCTCAGCATTTATAATATATACTATACTTATCTGCTTGTCCGTGCGCCTTGTCCATTTAAAAAATTTTCTTTTTTATTTTTTCCGTGTTTTTATTCTCATAAAGCTATATATACCCTGATAATTCCCCCTGTTTGTTTCTCGCATTTACATAATTCGGCATATATTAACAAAATAACTCCGATTATTTAAAGAAAAATTCATACTGGCTTAACAAAAAAATCTCTGTATCGGGTATAATATAATTGTACTCAGGCGGTGCCGCAACCGTTGGAGTACATGTTCTACCCTCCTCAAAATGTACCCCTCAAACAAAGGAAAGGCGTCGGCTGCCCGCAACAGTCGGCGTCTTTTCTTTTTATCTCAATAAAACCGACCATGCAAAAGATCAACTTCTGCATGGTCGGCTGCTTTTCTTTTATATATTACTGTAAAAATTATGCTGTGTAAGACTAATCATTCAAATAACGAAAATTATCCCTTTACAGCACCGGCAACAACACCGTCGATAATGTACTTCTGCGAGAACGCGTAGAAGATAATGATCGGAACAATCGCAAGTACGAGCATTGCCATCATTGCGCCCATATCAACAGAGCCGTATCCGCCTTTAAGATACTGAATTGCGATCGGTACAGTCTTGTACTTTGTCTTGTCGAGTACAAGTGACGGAAGAAGATAGTCGTTCCAGATCCACATTGCTTCAAGTATCGAAACCGAAATACATGTCGGCTTAAGAATAGGCATTACAACTTGGAAATAAGTCTGCAACGGGTTGCAGCCGTCGATCATCGCTGCTTCTTCTATCTCTATAGGTATACTCTTTGCAAATCCGCAGAACATAAATACCGCCAGACCTGCGCCGAATCCCAGATATACTACAATGATACCCCACGGGTTACCAAGATGGAGACTGTCAGCTGTTTTTGAAAGCGTGTACATAACCATCTGGAAAGGCACGATCATCGAAAATACGCAAAGATAATACATGCACGTTGAGAAAAACGTTTTAACTCTCGTGATGTACCAGCCGCACATTGAGCAGCAGAGAATAATAACAATAACAGATCCGATCGTTATGATCAGCGAATTTAAGAACGCTGAGAAAAATCCGATCTTATTAATTCCGTTTACGTAGTTTTCAATACCTACAAATTCCTTTCCAGTAGGAATCGAGAAAGGATTTCGGCTTATGTAAGCCTTTCTCTTAAAGGAGTTAACAATAACAAGTATGACCGGGATCACATAAATAACGGAAATGATAGAAAGGATCACAGTCCATAACATTGAATAAGGCGAACGTCTTGCGTTATAGCTGTATGCGCTTTTTTTCTTCTTTTCATTAACAAGCAGCTGCACATCTGAGGGAAGCAGATCGCCTTTTTGTAAAGTTTCCGGAGCATATGACATTACTGCTGAACCTCCTTCCTATGAGTAAGAACAAGCTGTATAATTGCCAGCGCACCTACGATCAGCGAGAAGACAACAGCCTTTGCCTGACCGATACCCTCATAGCCAACTCTGCCATAGAAGGTATTATAAATATTAAGTGCAAGAAGCTCTGATCTGTTTGACGGCAAACCATTTGTCAGCGCCAGGTTCTGGTCAAACAGCTTAAAGGAGTTTGTAAGTGTAAGGAATGTACAAATAGTAATTGAAGGCATTACCATCGGCAGAATAACGTGACCGAGAACCTGTCTGCCCGTTGCACCGTCGATCTTTGCTGCCTCGATAAGATCAGGAGGAACGTTCTGAATACCTGCGATATAAATGATCATCATGTAGCCGATCTGCTGCCAGTTCATCAGTATGATCAAGCCCCAGAAGCCGTAAGTTTCACTGAACGTAAGAGCCAGGTTAAAGTGAGCAAGAATACCGTTGAGTATTAGCTGCCAGATATAACCGAGTACGATACCGCCGATAAGGTTCGGCATAAAGAATACTGTTCTGAACAGATTTGTGCCTCTTATACCTTTGGTAAGAAGCATGGCGATCGCAAATCCGAAGAAATTGATCGTAATTACCGAAACAACCGCAAACAATGCCGTATACCACAAAGCATGTATAAATTCCGGATCTTTAAACATATCCTGATAGTTTTTTATTCCTACCGGGATCGCGTCGTTTACCGTAGTGAATTTACAGAACGACAGGTAAATGCCCAGTCCGAAGGGCACTACAAATCCGATCATAAATGCGATAAAAGTTGGCAATGCAAAAAGCGGAAAATAAATTCTTAAATCTCTTTTTGTCACTTGAATTTTCCCTCCTTGTTAGCCGTCGGATTACTCCGACAAATATTGAAAAGACTTTGACAGATCGCGAAAAGGTAGCTTTTCACTGAAAGGTAATTTTACTGCATTCCAAGCAGATGATCTATAAACTGACGCGCCGTTCTTCCTGAAAAACCGCCGTGATTAAGCTCCCAGCGATTCGCTTCAAGCAGAAGCTGATCCTCCGACATTTTCACACCGTCACGCCGCGCAAGCTCGGCAACAATATTCTGAAATTGCTTTTTATCAGGCGAACCGAAATAGATCGTAACCCCAAACCGAGCAGCAAGCGAAAGCTTTTCCTGAACGGTATCGGTCTTATGTACATCTCCGCTCCAATCGTCTCTATCTGAGAAATTCTCCTTTATCAGATGACGTCTGTTAGATGTCGCGTAGATAAGAACATTCTGCGGCTTCTTTTCAAGACCGCCCTCAATAACGGCTTTGAGATACTTATACTCCGTCTCAAAATCCTCAAAAGAAAGATCGTCCATATACAAGATGAAATGGTAATTTCTATCCTTGATCTGAGCAATAACGTCATTGATGTAGCGAAACTGGTGCTTGTAAACCTCGATTATCCTTAGTCCGTCTTCATAATACTGATTAAGAATAGCTTTAATACTCGAGGATTTTCCCGTTCCGGCGTCACCGTAAAGCAAGCAGTTATTGGCACGCTTCCCCTTTAAAAAGGCTTCTGTATTGTCTGTAAGCTGCTTTTTAGCGCTTTCGTACCCGACAAGATCGTCCAGGCGAACATGAGCAATATTCGTAATAGGAATTATCTCACCTTCTAAAATACGAAACGCTTTATGAAGACCGAGCTTTCCTACACCAAACCGCCTATAAAAATCTATCACATATTCAGCAAATTCATCAATGCCCCTGCTGCGCGCCAGCGCAACGCTCAGCTCGCAAATGCAGTCTCTTATACGCTTATTAAACGCGCGGCCGCTTCCTTCAACTCTTTTATAGTTAAGAAGCATTTCAAAAACGGAAGCGTCGCAAATCTCGCCAAGCAGCTTAAAATCATAGCAAAACAGCTCACGGAATATCATAAAATCATGTACAGCAAGTCTTTTCAGCGTACCGTCGCTCATACCGCAGCGCTCACATGCTCTGCTGAAAGCATTCTCGTTACTCACAATAAGGAGTGTCAGATAATCCTGCCACAGGTTGCCTTTAAATCCATAAACACCTGAAAGCTCAATAAGACGATTTACAGCTGAAAAGACCTTATCTCTGTAAATATGAATATCCTCCGCCTCTTGTGCAAGAGCTGTTACCTCGATAAGATCGCGGAGAACGTCGCCGTTTTCAAAATTTCTGTATATTATTAATTCATCAATATGAAACATGCGCTTCTCCGATCCCGGAATACCTTGCAGTGAAAAAACACCTTTTCGACAACCGACGTCGTTATCAGGTGCTTTTCAAATAAGTGCAGAGAGTGAACGGAGCAGCTCCGTCCACTCTCTTTTGGATCCGTATGTTAATTTTATATTAAGATTACTGAGCGTCCATTGCCTCAGCCTGATCAGCAGAACCAGCAGCACCGTCTTCAGCATGTGCAGCAGCATACTCTGTTGCCCAACCGTCAACGAATGCAGTTTTAACAGCGTCCCAATCGCCTGTACCCTGAGCATACTCAAGAAGTGCAGAACCTACGCCGTCCTTCCACTTCTCGGAAGGAATTGTGGAGAAGTTCCAGCTTACAGCTGTCTTACCAGCAGCGATATACTCGTTTGCAGCAGAGATAAGAGCGTTCTTAGCCTGATACTTTTCGTCCTCGTCAAATGTCTTAAACGGAGTTACGAAGCCCATATCCTGAGACATAGCAGTTCTGCCTTCGTCGCTGGTGATAACCCAGTTAAGGAAGTCAATAGTAGCCTGAATGTCAGCAGCCGACGACTTGCTGTTTACGCACCAATAGTTCTCAGAACCTGTGCAAAGACCCTGGTTCTCTTCGCCCTCACCGCCGATGTAGATCGGAAGCATGCCAAGCTCTTCATCTGTAAGACCTGCATCGATGCAGTTCTGATACTCCCAAGTACCGTTCTGATAGAAGATAGCCTCGCCAAGACCGAACTCAGCAGCAGCGTCCTCACCTGTCTTAGTTGAGAGCATTGTCGGCTCACATGTAGCGTTATTGATGTAGAGATCCCAGATATTCTTGTACTGATCGAGGTAAGTGCCCTTAATAGCGCTTGTAGAATCAATACCATCTGCCTTATACTCATAGTAGATCGGAAGGTTAGCAAGGTGGGTCTTGAATCTCCAGTCAGAAGATGAATCCATACCTGCTGATGTGAACGCGCCCTTAATTCCGAGATCGTCCTTCTTAGCCTGAATATCCTCAACAACTTCCTTAAGCTTGTCAAAGCTGTTGATCTCGTCTACAGACTTAGCCTTAGCGCCGTCTGTTTCGAAGTACTTGTTAAGAAGAGTCTTATTGTAAATGATACCGTATGTCTCGATAACGTAAGCAACGCCCTTAACTTCGTCGTCCTTAATAAGAGCGAAGTCATCACTCTTAAGGTTTGTGTAAAGCGAAGTATCCTTAAGGTTGTAGCAGTAATCTGTCCATGCAGCAAGCTCAACAGGTCCGTTTACCTGGAAAAGTGTCGGAGCTTCGCTCTTAGCCATCTCAGACTTAAGCTGCGTCTCGTAAGTACCGGAAGCTGCAGTTTCTACCTTAACCTCTACGCCTGTCTGATCGGTGTAAGTCTTTGCAAGTGCAACCCA
>CACYDO010000246.1 GCA_902773165.1 uncultured Ruminococcus sp.
GAACGTCTGTGAGAGTGAGAAACCTTAATACCAAAGGTTACGCCCTTACCGCAGATATCACACTTTGCCATTGTCTGCACCTCCTGATTTTGTAATTTGCAACATATATAATATTAACAGATTTCCACGAAAATTGCAAGTGTTTTTTTGAAAATAAAATTAAAATATCCGTTGTCAGAAACTACGTTTTATATGTAATTTGCTAATTATGGGGAATTTGTGCGAAAATTGGCACATTTAATCATACGTAAACTCTAAAACGCGGAAACCAGTTCTCCGACGCAGCTTTTTATTACTTCAGTAACTAAGGAACCACTGATTAAATCACGTCCTACGGACTGCGCACCCATCTCGCTTGCATCTTTAGTCTCGCCTGCCGGCTCGATATGTGCTTCTGCTTCGCAGAGGTCTCCACCGGAAACCGTCCTTACGGATACAGTTTGGAACGCGGGCACATAACTACGGCTTTTGTTAAACTTTGCGCGCGTACTGCATGTCGGCGCTTGCCGACCGGAGACCCGCACCCTGATGTCGTTTCGTACAATCTGACTGAAAATCTGGCGGCGCGATATGGGCACTCGATTTAATCAGTACTTCCCTAAATAATCGTAAATAAACAAATCTTCGTTTTCACAACCCAACCTAACCCGGAAAAGCTTCACGTAACATTTTACGATGATCGTTAAATTGGATTATTTAATTGCTGCATTAATAATATCATAACATATCGCCGCACATAACACTTATAGCAGCGCGAATGTTCTCTGAGCGCATATCCGGCTTAGCTGCGCAGGGTAGCTCCGCATTTGTCAAGAGCCTTGATCGCCTTATTCATAGCGGAATTAGCCTGCTCGTCCGTCAAGGTCGCTTCTGCGCTTCGAAGAGTCAGGCTGAAAGCAACGCTCTTTAATCCCGGAGGAACCTGCTTGCCTTCGTATACGTCGAACAGCTTAACGCTTTCCAGGTACTTTCCTGCGCCTTCCTTGATAGCCTTTTCTAGAGCGGCAACGGGAATATCCTTGCTGCAAAGAACAGCGAGGTCACGCGTTACGGCAGGGTATTTCGGAAGAGGCTTGTAGTGCTTTTCAAGCTCTGCGTGATCGAAAAGCTTGTCGGTATTAAGGCTGAATGCATAAATCCTTGTGCCGATTCCGTAATTCTGCTGAACCTTCGGGTGAACTTCACCCAGAATTCCGATCACCTCATCGCCGATAACGATCTTAGCGCATCTGCCGGGGTGATAGCCGAAGTATTCACTCGTTTGCTCAAACTCGTAATTTTCAACGCCGGAGCGCATCATTACCTCTTCTGCAATTCCCTTAGCCTTGAAGAAATCAACGCCGCCGCCGTAAAGACCAACGGTCAGCACGTTTTTCTCGTCGGGAAGCTTGTCGGGAGAAGTCGGTCTGTATTCGCGTGCGATCTCAAAAAGATAAGCGTGGTCGTTTCTATTATTATAGTTCTTAGAAAGAATTTCCAACATAGACGGGAACGCAATTGTTCTCATGATCGACGTATCCTCTCCGAGAGGATTGGAAATAACGACGCTGTTTCTGAGCTTATGATCCTCGGGCATCATAACCTTGCCGTAGTATTTGGGGCTGATGAAGGAGTACGTCATGATCTCGTCAAGACCGAGCGCGATCAGCGTATTCGTTATATTTCTGTCAAACTTCTGACGGACGGAGAATTTACCCTGAGCGCCGCCGGAAAGGGGAGTTGAGTTAATGGTATTATAGCCGTAGAAACGGGCGATCTCCTCTGCGATATCTGCCTTGTGGAGAAGGTCGGGGCGGAATGTCGGAATAATGATATCGTCGCCGTCAAGCTTGCAGTCAATTTTTTCGAGAATAGCCTTCATCTGATCGAAGGAGAGGTTAGTGTTGAGGAAATGATTGACCCAATCTGCGTTGAGCTTGATTCTGAGAGGCTCGCGTGCAGAATTATCGTCAACTATCGTTCCGTCAAGAACGTCGCCTGCGTCAAGCAGCTGTACAAGCTCGCAAGCTCTGTCGAGAGCAGGGAGAACGGCGTTCGGGTCAAGACCTTTTTCGTAGCGCGCGGATGCGTCTGTTCTCATATTCTGAGATTTAGCCGTAAGACGAACGGAAGAGCCGTTGAAGTTTGCGCTCTCAAAAACGATCGTTGTTGTATCGTCCATGATACCGCTGTATTCACCGCCCATAACGCCTGCAATGGCAACGGGCTTTTCAGCGTCTGCAATAACGAGGTTATTGCTTGTAAGCGTTCTGTCGATGCCGTCAAGAGTAGTGATCTTTTCGCCGTTTTCAGCTCTGCGGACGTTAATTTTTCCGTCCTTGATGAAACGAAGGTCAAATGCGTGCATGGGCTGACCGTATTCGAGCATAACGTAGTTTGTAATATCTACGATATTGTTTATCGAACGAACACCCATTGCTCTGAGCCTTTCGCGAAGCCAAAGGGGAGAGGGCTTTACTCTTACGTTCTCAACGATGCGCGCACTGTAAATCGGGCAAAGCTCCGGCTCGTGAACCTTTACGCTGAGCATTCCTTCGCTTGACTTTCCGCTTGTTTTGACCTCGGGAGTATGAAGCTTAAGCTCCTTGTCAAACGTAGCGGCAGCTTCGCGCGCAAGACCGATCACGGAGAAGCAGTCGGGGCGGTTTGATGTGATCTCAAACTCTACCTTTGTATCGTTAAGCCCGATGATTTCTTTGATATCTGCGCCCGGAACGGGTTTAAGATCGGGGTCATTCTGAATAACGAAAACCTTGTCTGCTTCTGCATATGGGAAATCGTGAACAGTTACGCCAAGCTCGGCAACGGAGCAGAACATCCCCTCACTGACAACGCCTCTGATCTTACCCTTTTTGATCTGCTTGATCTGACCGCCGTCGTAGAAATGAGCCTTATCCAAACAAACAGGAACGTAATCGCCGACATTCAGGTAAACGGCGTTAGTTACGATCTGTATCTGTTTTTCTCCGATATCCACCTGACAAACTGCAAGCTTATCAGCGTCGGGGTGTTTTTCCATGGAAACAATTTTTCCGACTACGATCTTATCTATTTTGTCGCCCTCTATTTCGAAAAGCTCCACTTTAGAGCCGCTCATAGTCATTGCTTCGGAAAACTCACGCGGCTCGATATTTCCGATATCTACAAATTCCTTTAACCATCTGAGTGATAAATTCATAATGCCGTACCCCCTTGCTTATTCAAACTGAGATAAGAATCTCGTGTCGTTCTCGTAGAA
>CACYDO010000247.1 GCA_902773165.1 uncultured Ruminococcus sp.
CATGTTAGCTGTGTAATCAACCATTTTAATATTCCTCCTTACCGCATAAAGCGGCTTGATGATATAAATAATGTTACTCGTCGGGCGTGATCCGACATTGTAAACTCATCAAAAACATTATAGCACTATAGCCGCATAAATTCAAGTATTTATGCAGACATTTTGGAAAAAATGCACTGTGGATTATTTCTGATAATTGCTCAGAAACGCCTTTGTACGCTCGTTGCTGCTGTTTTTGAACACTTCCTCGGGAGTACCGTTCTCTATTATATATCCCTTATCCATAAAAATAACGTGGTCAGCGACGCTCTCAGCGAAAAGCATTTCGTGAGTAACGACGATCATTGTCATTTTTTCCGAGGCAAGCTCCCTGATGACCTTTAGTATCTCGCCGGTAAGCTCAGGGTCAAGAGCAGAGGTCGGCTCGTCAAACAGCAAGACCTCCGGGCTGAGCGCCAGAGCGCGTGCAATGGAAACTCGCTGCTGCTGACCTCCGGAAAGCTGATAGGGATACGCGTCTTCTCTGCCTTCAAGCCCCATTTTTTTAAGAAGCTTTCTTGCGACCTCCTCAGACGCGTCCTTGCTTCTGCCCAAGACCTTGCGCTGCGCCTCAGTTATATTTCTCATAACAGAAAAATGCGGAAAAAGGTTAAAATTCTGAAAAACAAGTCCCAGATGACGTGCAATTGCGGCGCGCTCCTTTTTAGACGCGTACTCCGCCTTGCCAAAAGGATCGTTTTTAACGAGAGTATCGCCGCAGATTACTATGTCGCCGCTGTCGATAGTTTCAAGCTGAGTAATACTCCTCAAAAGCGTACTTTTGCCCGAACCGGAAGGACCGATAACCGCAAGAACATCGCCCTTATTCACTTCGAACGAAATATTTTTTAAAACCTCATTATCGCCAAACGATTTTTTGAGATTTTTTGCTTCAAGCATTTTCATACTGCCGCCCCCTTACTTGTAATAAGACATCTTCTTCTCGATCCTGTTCATCACGACAGCAACGACAAGATTGAAAACGTAGTAGAAAATACCGGCAGCCACAAAGGGGATCATAGAGGTTTCCTTTGCAGCGATTCGCTTCGCCATTGTAAACATCTCCGCATATGCGATGACGAACGCAAGCGACGTGTCCTTTACAAGAGTTATTACCTCGTTTGTAACAGACGGCAGAATTCTCTTCATGACCTGCGGAAGAATGATCCTGAAAAACGTCTGCGCTTTGGTAAAGCCGAGTATTTTTGCGGCTTCATACTGCCCCTGCGGCATGGATTCAATACCGCCGCGGTATATTTCCGCAAAATATGCCGCATAGTTGATCGCAAAGGCAATGATCGCAGCGTATATCTGGTAAGAAGCTGAGATCTTCACGCCAAACAGATAATACGGTCCGAAATAAACGACCATAATTTGCAGCATAAGCGGAGTTCCGCGCATAACCGAAATATATATCTGCGCCAGGAATCTTACGGGCTTGAATTTCTTACCTATCGACAGCTTCGACATTCTTGCAAATGCGATAAGCAGACCGAGCGGAAGAGAGATAACAAGTGTGCTGAAAAACAGGATCATCGTTTTCAGCATACCCTCGCCCAATTGGGAGATTATGTTCTGTATTGTCATATCAAAGCAACCCTCAAAAATCAACGGCAGAACCGCACGTGATCCTGCCGTTTAACCTATAACTTATTTATCCTTACCGAGAACTACGCTGTCTTCAAGCTCCCACTTTTCAGCAATTTTGGTAAATGTACCATCTGCTGCCATGTCGTTGAGCGTATTCTGAACAGCGTCTCTGAGTTCGGTATTACCGAGCTTAAAGCCAACGCCGTATTCCTCAGCTGCAAGAACATCATCAAGAATAACGTATGCGTCGCCGCGTGATTCAAGCTGATACTTAGCAACGCCGATATCCATAGCAATTGCGTCAACCGCGCCTGCTTCGAGATTCATAAATGCTGTATTGTAATCCGGAACCTCCATAAGATCGGCAAAAGTATCTTTAAGAGCCTTGTTCTCTTCCTCTGCATCGTCGCCTGTGAGGGCTGCAAGAGCTGAGGAATCAGCCTGTACAGCAACTGTTTTGCCGGCAAGATCTGCCTTTGAGGAAATACCGGAATCAGAGCCTACAACAAATACCTGTGAGTTATCAACATAAGGCTCAGTCCAGGTGTAATCGTCCTCTCTGCCATTGATCGTAAAACCGTTCCAGATGCAGTCGATAGTTTCCGAGTCAAGCTCCAGATCCTTTGAATCCCAGTCGATTGGCTTCTTTAAAAGCTCCCAACCGTTTCTCTTACATACTTCTTCTGCAAGATCGAGGTCGAAGCCGACATATTCACCGTTATCGTCCTGATAACCGTAAGGGGGGAACTCTGCGTCAAAGCCAACGGTAAATGTTGTTTTACCAAGTGTGGAATCACCGGAAGCAGCGTCCTGAGTAGCCTTAGCTGCTGTATCGGAAGCAGCTGCTGTTTCGTCCTTGCTTTCTGTTGTTGAAGAGCCGTCTGTGCTGTCTTTAGCACCGCAGCCTGCTGCCATAGAGATAAGCATCGCTGCAGAAAGAAGAACTGCCATTGTTTTTTTCATATTTTTCTCTCCTAAATATGGTCATATTACAGACCTCGAAATTTTACCTTTAACATTTTAACACACAAGCACACTAAAGTAAAGAGCTATTATATACAAAATTTACGTCGTTCGATATTATAAATTGAAAACCCGGCATAATTATAATAATATAACTTTACAGTTTTGTTGGGGATCAAGTTATTTGCAATGAAAAATTCCCCTTAGACGAATCTAAGGGGAATTATTTCAGCTAAGTTACTAAACCCAGTTAGTTATTTTTAAATTATTCTTCAGTCTTTTTTCTTGTGTAAAGAACTACTGCTGCTGCAGCCATGAGGATAACTACGAGAGAAACTACTGCAAATGTACCTGCTGTCTGAACAGGAGTTGCTGCTGTTGTTGTAGTTGTTGTTGTAGCTGCCTTACCACCTGTAGATGTGCTGCCCTTAGAAGAAGAGGAAGCGTTGTCAGGTGTAGCCTTAGAAGAAGCCTGTGAGCTGCTTGCGGGCTTGCTGGAAGAAGGAGTGCTGGAAGAAGGAACGCTAGAAGAAGGAACGCTAGAAGAAGGAACGCTAGAAGTAGGAACGCTAGGAACCTCAGGAAGTGTGATCTTAAGAGCTGTGAGAGAATCATCAGGGTTGTTAACGCCGATGAGTGTCTTTGTGTTAGAACCATCTGCTGTTACAGCTGTAAGAGATGTGCACTTACCTGTAAGACCAAGCTCACCCTCTGTTGTGTCCTTAGTTGTCTTGAATGTGAGTGTGTAAACCGGAGCTTTCTCGCCGGAGAAGTCCTCTGTAAGACCGAGAGCTGCCATTGTAGCGAGCTTAACTGTACCAGCTGTGTTAGCGTTTACGAGCGGCATACCGCCTGTTGTCTCGTCCTTGCCCTCAACATACTCGAGAACGTCTGCGTTGTAGTTAACGTCATAGTTGTAAGCGCCGAGCTTTGCAGCTTCGCCATCGATCTTAACGTCACCAACTGTTACCTGAACTGTGATTGTCTCGCCAGCCTTGATAGCCTGACCGTCTGCTGCAGGTGCCTCAGAATCTGTCTCTGCAGGAGCCTCAGAATCTGTCTCTGCAGGAGCCTCAGAATCTGTTGTCTCCTCAGCGGGAGCCTCAGAATCTGTTGTCTCCTCAGCGGAGAAGCCGTAAGAACCGTAGTACTGCTCGTTGCTCTTGTAATCGTCGAGCTTGAACCAAGCACCGCCAGTTGTCTCAGCCTGGCTGAACTCGTTAACGTCCTTAGCGTTGCAATCAAGAACATAGATCCAACCATTGAAATCGTCTGTTACGAGATTCTCATCGTAAGGAGCGTCGCCGTCGTAGCCCTCTGTGTTGATGTTAACTGTCTGATGAGCTACCTTTGCGAGCTCAGGATCTGCAGGGTTGCCTGCATCTACGAATGCATTGAAGATGATTGTTGTTGTGTCTGAGCCTACGCCCTCAACCTTGAATACGTTGTCGCCAACCTCAGGAGCTGCTGTCATCTCAGCGCCCGGCCAAGCTGCGTTCTCAGAAGGCTGCCACCAATAAACGCCAACCTTGTCGTTTACTGCGCCTGCCTCGGACTTAAAGAAGTTGTCCGGAGCTAAGAAGTAGTATGTGTTAGAGTCAGCTGCGGAAGCTGTTACAGCACCTGCGCCAACGCAAAGCATAGCTACGAGCATAGCTGCGGAAAGTAAGATACTAATGACTTTCTTGGACATGAAAATTTCCTCCTTAAAAATATTATGTTGTCAATATCCCGAAGAATAGTTC
>CACYDO010000248.1 GCA_902773165.1 uncultured Ruminococcus sp.
CCGAATCATTTCTGCACCTGCAACAGCCTTGTCAAAATTCCCCTCTCCGCGTACCTTGTCGTGTACCTCACGAGGGCCGTCTATACTGATCTGAATATACGTCAGATTTTTGTAGGAAGCAAGCCTTTTCGCCATTTCCTTAGTTATGAGCGTTCCGTTTGTCAGAACACCGACAGTCATATCCGCCGCGCGTATCATATCCATAGTTTCAAAAAAATTCCGGCACGCAAGCGGCTCTCCTCCGGTGAGATTGATATGCGCTTTCGCTGCAAAGTGCTTCGTAAACGCTTCAAGCTGCCGCATTACAAGCTTAATATCCTCTATCGGCGTATCGCAGGCGTAGTCGCTTTGGTAACAGTGCGTGCAGCGAAGGTTGCACCGATCGGTGATGTGCCATTGGTACAGGAAACGTGTATTCATTAACTTGCGCCGCCTCCTCCGCAGCCACTGCCGCCTCCGCAGCCGCCTCCTCCGCAGCCGTATATGCCGCCGCCGAAATTGTTATCTATATGAGAGGACGTAAAACCGCCGAACATACTTGAATTAAACATTCCGTGCTTTTTGCCGATAACAAATAACACAACAAGCATTATCAAGCCAGCAACAACCGAAGCTTTTTGTGTGAACTGCTGAGCAGGAGTTCTCTTGTTGAGCGCCTTATAAAGATCGGCTTCCTTAATTGATGTCAGCGACGACGTAAAATACGGCGTACTGCGATTATTCTTAAAATAATATGTCAGCATAAATCTGCCGTTCACGTTACTTTTCTCAACGGTATACCCCTCGTTTTTCTCCGCAGGAACGCTCACGCTGCCGTAATTGGATTCTATCTTCTTCAGATCCATACTTGGTATTTTTTTGATCGTTACGCTTACGCTGTCGATCTTTTTTTCAAAATTCAAACCAATAAACCGACAAGAAAAGATCTCCTCGCCGTCGTATTCCTTAACAACGTTTGTAAGCCTGTAAACAGCTTCATATGATACCTCTTCGCTGCCCTTGGTTTTTTTGTACCAACAAAGCTGCCGTTCGTCGTTTTCAGAAAGCACGCATGCAGTCATATCCTTGCCGCTGCTTGTTTCGTTAACGACTTCACCGTTTATGCGAAATTCAACCGTATCTATCTTATCAAATTTCTGAGCCTTCGGCAGGTCGATCAGATATCCGTGACGAAACCTATGAAAAGAGCCGTTATATTTTACGTTCCAGCTCTCGTGGATAAGCGCGCTGCCGTCGGGTTCAAGCTCCACATCGAACTTTACCGAGGGAATGGAATATGAGTCGTCGGCATTCGCCGTAATTGGTGCGGCTGAACACAGCGCCGCGGTTAAAATAATGATCGTCACAAGAAATAATTGCAGCCAATTTTTTCTTTTCATATACCTCTCTCCTCCATCACAAAATATCAGTCAGCGCCGCCGCCTCCGCAGCCACCGCCGCCTCCGCAGCCGCCGCCGCAGCTGCTTCCACAGCCTCCGCAGCCGGAGCTTGATCTTGAGCTTCCGCCTGAGTATCTGTAGCCGCCTGAACGCTTTCCTAGTTTGGAAACCATTATAACAAAAGAAATGAGGATAATATAAACTACCATTCCTACGTTTTCTTGTGCAAACCGACTCATAGTGTTCGATGACGATTTCTTAAACGCTTTTTTTATATCCGACTCTGTCACCTCGGTAAGATTTCCCGTAAAATACGGGGTAGAGCCGTCCTGCTTAAAGATATATGTAAGACCGTAGAGTCCTTTGGAATAGCCTTCCGAAACGCTGTAGCAAACGTCGTTCTGCTTCAGCTCAACGATACTTCCTGAGCTTGATCTTACGTTATCAAGCTCCATTCCGGGAACTAATTTCAGGTAAACATTCAGAGATCCAATACTCGGCTCAAAATTCTGACCTATAAAACGGCAGGAAAACACAGTTTCATCGCCGCATTTCTTTACGACATTCGTCAAAAGGTAATCGGCTTCATAAACCGCGGAATCAGAGCCCTCTATAAGCTTGTACCAGCAA
>CACYDO010000249.1 GCA_902773165.1 uncultured Ruminococcus sp.
CGGTGAAGCTCGCGGAATGCGTTAGTGATATTCAAAGCTGCGGTTACAACGGCGGTTATTGAGTTAAATTTTACTTTTGTCAGTAAAAAATCAGAAAAGCATTTATAGTTTTCGGGAACGAGATCCATAGCATAACCGTACTCTCCGTCAATCACTCTGCTGAGATAAGTTGGCCATACAAGCAAGGGTGACGGAGAAGCAGTGGCTATATTATTTGCAAGATTACGATAGAATTTATCTCCGTTGCATACCTTTCGGTGATACCACTTTAAGGCATATTTTTTTCCTTCTATTTCTGCAAGGTATACGCAGCCCTGTCCGCCTTCACCAAGCTTTGCTTTTATTACAGCTTTTTTATTGTTTTCTAATTCTACGATCGAGCCGTTATAGAATGATGGCATGTGGTTATTTTCCTTTCAGCTTTAATCGGTATAATGGGTATTATTTCAGAATAGCTTTTTTGTATTCTCCATCCGAACCTTTTATATACGAGTACATTTCACGAGGATTTCCGCCGATACCCCAAACGAAATTTTCACGCATAGTATCATTTTCGGAATGATCCCACCTAAAAAGCTTAATACCCAGAAAGCTATACGCATTTTCGGCGTTTTCGGCTGCTCCGCAGGACGTTAACATTCCCTCCCACGAATACGAATCTACAAGGTTATTCATCAAAGGCACTTCATCGGCAAGATACATTTCAAAATTATCGCTTTCTACAGATGAATTAGGCGGCGTAAATGTAACATAATGCTCATTCATAAACCAGACTGACGAATACTCCCCGGGATCAAAGCCGTCGCGGGTTTCGTAGAGAGTCAGCTTGCTTTCTGGTGTTTCTTTACGTCCTTCATAGCTGAATTCCGCGTAGAGAACGCTGCTGTCATTATCTCCATAGTAATACTTTATATTGTAATGGTCAAAATCCTTTTTTATATAATTAGTTATTTTTGACGAATGGTCTGGCGATAATCTCAAAATTGCAAGCTGTTCGATATCATACACATTTCTGCCAGCCTTAAACATTATGCATACTGTTATGATAGAAGCAATAATAATAAATGGAATATTAACTAATGATTCTTTGAATATAATTTTTCTCTTTGCATTCATGTAACAGAATCACCTCACAATTATCAGAGCTGAACATTTTGTATGGCATACACACCTGCCGTAACCGCTGCCGACATAAGAAAAATCAACAAATATGCCAGCCAGCCTGATCTTTTTTCGCCGTCAAGCAATGATGAAAACCTTCCGTTGTTAAAAACAATAATCGCAGCAAGAACGATCGGAAGGCACCTTACGGGAACAGTTCCGCCTATCCACAATGTTCTTGCACATGCTGCTGCATAAAAAGCAGTTATCGCTATACTCAGTCTTCCAACGCTTTCAAAACGATAATGACGCTTTCCGATCAGAAGAATATAAACGAAAAGAAATACAGGCGGTACAAGCTTATCTCCTAATGGGATATCGTAAACCATTAATACGCCCAATGCAACACAGATAAAGATATACAGCCAGCCCACAGGACATGCTGCCATATATGGGCGGCCTTGTTCACAGTCATTATGACACCAAAATTGAACGATTTTTTTCAAAACCGCTGAGGATTCTTTTTTCTCCTCTTCACCGCCGCCGGAAGGTTCTTCGCTATTCTGTTGTTCTTCCTGAGGGGGATCAGTTTTTTCTTCTTCGGCAACGTCCTGCAAAAACAGCATATCTTCATCTCCTTTTTCAGTTATATTTGCTGTACTTTCTTCGTCGTCAGATTCGTCTGAATCATCAAGTTCAGGCAGTTCTCCGTCCCATAAATCAATGATCTGATTAACAGAAAAAACAGCTTTCTTTTCATCTGTACCGAGCTTTTCACAGATCAGATCGACAGCTTCCCACATGTATTCTGCATAGTTTTCCCTGTCACTCACACCCGCTTCGATCTTGTCCATAGCGCCGCACTCATACATCTTTTTTAATCTGCTGTACTGCTTCTTACATTTAGGAACAAAATCAGCAATTAATGCCAGCGTTTTATCCTTTTGTGTGAAAATGTCAATATCCATTTCCCACATAATATGTACAAGCGCGTCAAAAAAGCGGTCTTCCAATCTATCTCACCCGAATTATTCTTATATTAATGTTTATTCTATAAGTTTTTCACAGTCTTTATGAATATATCTATATCATATCATAGCACATTCGGAGAGAAAATGAAACACTTTTTTTATAAATTTGTAATTATTTTTTGAAATTTATCTCTATTTTGTCATTTGAGTTGTAAAATAAATATTTTCAAAGTATTATTCAGGAAAATATATAAATAATGAGCCTATAATTAACATTATAAATAGTATTATGAGTTGGTATAATTCTATGATATACACCACTGATAATAATGTATTCATGATTATCATCAATCTATTCTTTTCCGGAATTATCAATGTTTGATCTGCTGCATAATAAACGGATCCTTGATCTTACTATCATTTGCGAGCATTATCATCTTCGTAATGATCTCCGCTGTTTTCGGATCTTCATCAAGGAACGGCAGGAATATCTTGCTTTTCTTTCCGCTCGAAACGGTGACGATATTTATCACGTGACCTCCGATCATGTGTACCACGCCGCTGCCGAGATGGATAGAGTATTTACCCCATTTGCCATCTATGATGATATGATTCTTGTCAATAGAGACGTTTTTAATTCCGAAAAGCTTGATGTTATACGCAGCGATGACGGAACGCATTTCAATAGTGGAATGACTCGTTTCTGGGTCAACTCCTCCTGCATGGGCAACACTGACTGCCAGGTCAACATCACGCATTACCTCCGAATAAATAATATCCGGTACCTTTTCGATAGTAAGCTGCGAATAATTTTTTCTGTCGTAGAAGCATACTCCCTCTATCGTTGGCGCTTCAATATCGGCAGGGCTGAACCAGTCTGCCTCGGCGTAGAGAGAAGCGATTATGTTATCATCGTAGTATATTTTCTGCAAACCGTCCTCGTAATCCGCTACCCAACGCCTTGTTTTGAGTGCGCCGACAGTTCGCTGCGCCTGTATCTGATAGCCCGAAAACATATGCGACATTGTCTTCTCTTTTTCCTCGGGCAGCTTTACATAAAGCTCTCTGAACACCTGACGGAACGGCTGAAGCTTGCCTTCGCTTGACCCACGCTCCAGTACTGCGGTCTGAAATCCCGACCATTTTCCGTACTTGTACAGATCATACGGATGTGCTATACGAACAGGAATATCTGCATTAAGACTGTGATGAATTCCGTTTTCATCTGTAAGTCCGCCATTGTCGATAAAGCCGGCAATAAGATTATCCCCTGCTGTAACAACAACAAGGCTTTCCGTAATTGCAGCTGTCACGGGGTTTTCACGCAGCTTTAGAATTTCTCCGAGTGTAAACTCGCTGCGTTCCTCCATAGCAAGCTCAAACATTTTTACAGTGCGGCTGTACTGCTGCTTTAGCTTGTCGTGAAACTCCTTTACAGGGATAAATTCTTCATTTTTCTTGATCGCTGCGGGGGCGGATTTGAGTGTCTTTCCGTTCTTCTCAATGACGAGCGACGGTTTTCCGGCTTTGTCAACGACAAGCTGAACTGTATATTCGCCGACGGAGGTCTTATCAAAGTAATGCTTGTTTTGTCTGACAAGCTCCGTTTCCATCGAGAGAGTAAGACGTGTTTCGTTAGTGTAGCCAGCTGTTGCGGCAAGATTTTTCAGAGCGTACTTTACCGCTTCACCCTCGCTTTGTCTGCGCTGCGCGCCGAATTTCTTGCTCTGTTTCAGATACGCCTGAATATATTCGTATCGCTGTAAAATATCCGATCTGTCCTTTGACGGAATTATTGCAAGCGCCAGCAGCAGATCCTTGTTGCGCTTATCGGAGATAGTTTCCTCCGCAGCGGCAATATCTAACTTGCCGAGAGCTGCATCGGCAAATTTTCTCGCCCTTGTGTGCATATTGCTTGTTGAAATGTACTTTGCGCTCTTATAAAGTCGATTAAAGGTCTTTTCTCCAAGCTGCTCGTAAACCTCGCGGAACCACTTTGCATCAAAGCAGCCGCCGTTAAGTTCTTCCTTAGTGAAGGGCGTATACTTCGCTATGATCGCAAGACGCTGTGCGGAGATATAGTCGGCGGTATGTGCCATAAAATAATAGCAGCCGCTTCTGAAACCGTCTAATCCTAAGTGCTCCCCGATCATATCTATCCACTGCGGCGCGAACATGGCGACCTCGATCAGACGTTCATCGGAGATGTGAGCCTGCTTTGCCTGTTGTGAAAGCTTTTCAGCGTTGTCGTCCTCGGTCGGATAGCAGACCCAAAGCAAATGCCCGAGTGTTTCCTTTTTAGTCATTTTTCCGCTGCTTATACTCTTCAAGGTTTCATTTCCGAGAGCCTTGAGGATCTCTGTCAGTCGGTCAATGCCGTATATTCTGCGAATATACGGGACGGCCTTAGAAAAAGCAGTTTCGCTGTCGCCGCGCTTTAACTCAGTGTTCAGAACAAGCCCGATTATACGTGACAGCAGCTCACTTGCATTACGATACAGAAGGCTGTCCTTAGGAATATCACCGGTGTCGCGCAGCGTCTTGCCTTCAAATGCAAGATATCTGTTGATACTCTTCCTTTCGTAATATGACAAAGTATTTTCGGTAACGGCGCTGAGCTCTCTGATAGAATCCGGAAGCCCGATGTATTCAAACATTACCTTGTAAGCATCGTCTTTTGTGATCGTACCCTTTGCGAGGGCGATCAGATATGTGTATACGCCAAGCGAAAGCGAAGCGCTGCCGCGGTAATTTCTGCGCTCCATTTCAAGATTTATCTCATGCTGCTTCAAGACAAGCTCGTGGAGAATACGGAAATTCTTATCAAAATCCTTATCGATATTGACACTGAGCATATCTATAATACGCAGCGGGAGCATCTTTGACAGATAACGCGCCGGCTGATTATTATACCAATACGACCTGTTTGTATTGTTGTCGGGAATTAAAATATGCGCCTCCATCGGCACGCACCGCGCAAAATACAGTACACAGTTTTGCAGGACTTCAAGAGGTACAGCAAGGTCGAATTCGCTCATAATGCTGTCGTAAACGCAGGAACGAGTCCGGGCAAAGGAATTTTCAAGGAATCGCTTGTCCTTAGAGCCAAGCTCTTTATCATAGTCAAAATCGGCAATTGTTCCGAAAATTTCCTTCTGAGTTTTGTCATAATACTTTTGCGATTCGCGTGACAGTTCGGTAGGATGAAATTCGTCTTGAAGATGGAATAAAAAGAGCGACCAGAACCGCTGCGGAGTTTTGATAGATTCGCGGTAATATCTCGACCAAAGCTCATGAAACGGTATTACCTCCCATATTTTTTGCCGCTCACGTTCCTCCTCTACAGACGACCATCTGCACGGCAGATGTCCAAATGTACCAAGCAGCCGTTCTTCACCATTGTAGTCAATGTATTCAAGGCTTGCGTTTTCTTCAATGATCGTCATCAGATCGCGTTCCATCTGTGCAAGTTCCTTGTGCGGCACGGAGAAGAACTTTCGTACAAGCTTTATATCGGGCTTCATATCTGCCGGGGCAATAAATGCGTTTACGTTGTAGACGCCGTATCCATTTTCGGCTGTCAATTCCTCGCTGTCATTTTTACCGACTATCTCGTTAATAAGTATCCTTTCACGATCTGTCGGTGTTTCGATAGAATCAGCGGCGGCAATTGCTTTTGAAAAATCATCGTTTTTGTATTCGCCCATTGCGAACATCAAAAGATCAAGTGCGGCTAAACGGACGTTTTCTTCCTTAGAGGAAAGCATTCGGATGATCGAGATTTCAAGCTCCGCCGCAGGGCGCATTTTCAGTAGCTCCAGCACACCGCTGCGGACGTTTGCGGTCTTGTATTTTGCGAAGCTCTCGATCGTCTGATATTCCTCATCGGTAAGCGAGAGAGTTTTGAGCGCTTTCACAGCGGACGAGCGGGTGTATGATTCCTTGTCGGCAGCGGCGCTTATTATAATATTGCGCAACTCCTTATTATTACCGCCTTTCATTTCAAGGACGGCGCCGATAATATCGATCACATCGGAGCGCACAACTGCGTCGAAATCAGTCAGATGTTCTCCCAGATATCTGAGCTTATCCTCATCGTTCAAAGCTACTGCCGCGCCAAGCATACACTGCATGATGCGGCTCTTTGTTATCTCTCCTGAAAACCACGGAAACAGAAACGGATCGTATTCGATCTTCTTTTTTGGCATCGAATCCAAAAGACCATGCAGAATATCGTAATGCTTCTGCGCTGCCCTTTTATCACTGAACATCAGGTCTGCATATTCGTCCATACCGCGAAAATCGCGTCTGCTGCTGTAATTGTAGTAAACGTATATCGGAAAGAACATAGCAAACACCTTATGATCGCTCGGATTCGCTTCAATAACGGCAGACGCTGCGCGATATGTAACGCTCTTTATTTCAACGCTGCGCATAAAATAGCCGATCGTCAAAAGCTGGATCTCGTTTGCTGTATAATTATGCCTGCCATCTGCGCCGATAAGCGCGAATATTACATCAAGCGCGTATGAGATATCATAAAAGCTCAGCCCCCACAAACCGCAATAGATATTCACAGCGTCTGTGGTATTGATAAGCTCCATGCAGTTTTTATGGCTTTCAAGAGAAAACAGCATATCGTCGAGCACCTTTCCGGAAGCCCGGTCGGGGTCGCCCTCCCAACAAATACCGCACCATGTTGCCACGGCGCGTTTTACAGCAGGGAAGCGAATGAGATTATTATCCTTGATCGTATGCAGTATCATAATAAACGCTTCTGACGTACCGCAGTCGGCGCTTTCACAGATAGCCTGGCGCAAACCTTCCTGCAAACGTGCCGCCACAAGCAGACCGCACATAAGCTTATGAAGATCGGCATTATCGGACTTGATGACAGCGCGAATTGCATGGTATGTCAGGACGTTGGTATTGTTTTCACTTGTTATCATATCGTGCAGTAAACCGATAACCTCTTCATCACCCGAGTTGATGCGTTCGGCGATAAACGTATCAGTCATAAGCAGGCTTAAATATACCAAGCGTTTGATATTGTCGTCCCATTCATCGCAAACGAGAGGTTTCAATCCACCTATCTTCAAGCCAAGCATTCCGACAATATAATAATAGTTCATCAGCTCAAATACTTTTTGAGCATGAGGAAACACGGCACGGCTGCGGTAGCTTCTTCTCATATATGTACGGCTATACTGATAACGCACCATGTTATCACACGCGCGGTAGAAATCACCTATAAACTCCGCAGGCACAAGAAGCTCTGCTACTTTTCCGTACTCGCGCCTTACAAAATCGGAAAGTACGTCTATTTTCTGCCGTTTTATCTCAACGTAGTATTTTGAATTTCTGCTGAATCTTTCATCGGCACCGTACATGACATGATTCATTACCTGCTGTTCGTCCTTTGAAAGCTGTTTTATCTCACGCTTGTGAGCCTTTAAGAATTCCTCGTTGTATTTTTTGATATAATCATAGCCGTAAAGCATTTTCTTATTTCCTCCTTTACCACATTCTTCCAGCAAGCATCGTTAGCTTAATAAAAGTCAGGCTTTCGATTGCATTGAGATCGACTGCTTCGTCAAGCGACTCGAGCTTGTTTTCATCGGCAAAAATAACAACTAATCCGTCTTCAAAAGCTTCCAAAGCGTTGTCTACGGCTTTTTGAAGATCGGGAGAGCTTTCACCGTAATTTACATTAAACGACACCTTACCGAGCTTTGCTTTATTCTCGATTATATCGGGGGTCAGCACCTCTATTAAATCGGAGGATTCACGGCGTTTGTTGTACTCATCTACGCACACCTTGACCGACGATCTTATCAAATCCCCGACAGTCGTTATATTTTCGTCGAAAAGCATGGTTCTCGCTGCGATACTGCTCTTTTTACCTGATACGGATTTTACATTTACTCTGATTTCTTTCATGAGACCTCCTAAAAATCTCTGCGTATCTTCTGCACACTCTCTGTGAGGTATTGCCTTAAAATAATTATACTATATCTGATTTTTCAATGCAAGAATCATTGTTATTATTATTGAAATGTTTTCGGAAAAGTGGTAATATTTATATATACTTTAAAACTTTTACCGAATATCAAAATATATCATAATACTTGCTGAATGGAATAGAGGTATTAAAATATGAGCATATGCAAAAAAGGCAGACGAAAAATCGTCTGCGGAGATAAACACTATATTTGGTATGTCAGTTTAGGTGATGACAGTCCGTACTATGTGCTGAGTGTTGCGTCAGATGATAAACGCTTAATAATCTCCTGCCCTTTGGGTATGAATATACCGTATATTATTGTACACGGTGGAAAGTATTTTCAAGGCGAAAAGGTGGACGGCTTTTGGCATAGAAGACTTATACCGTTTGCTGTACCGGAGATAATAACACCGGGCTTTGTTGCAAAGCTCATTGACTGGGCAGAACACGCCGAACCGACGGAAGAAATTAAATGGGATTGGAATAATGGAAACGGGATTTCAGAAGAATACATAAAATTTCGCACTATGTTTCCGCTTTAACTTATAGTTTAAATAATCTCGCAGACTTTTTTCCGTGATATTGGGAAAATCTTCAATTATAATATTTCTTATAGAAACACTTTAGAGGGGATATTTATGACAGAAGTAAAAGTTAATATTGTTAAGATCATTGATGATAGTTCATACCCGACCTTTATAGAGTTTGAACTGGTCGATATTCATGGTAAACATCATTTGTTCCGGGATAAATTGCCTATTGTTTCCTTTGAAGACGAAATAGAGCCTCCGTGCGAGGGTGAACTGGGATGCAAAGTGATAAAAAAATCGGGTGATGTTATTACAATTGATACATCGGTACCCTGGAATGTTGATTCTGTTGAAGAAGAGACAATTTTTGAAGTAAGTGCCGATCTTGTGTTTGAGTGGAAGGATATAAAAGTCGAGGGCGAACTTGGTTCGGAGGGCGGCTTGATCATATATGATGAAGAGTATAAAGAAAGCTGCCGCATAACGCTTGAAAAGCTCCCTGATCGCTATGCGATAACCTGCGGTATTTACGGTGCATTCTGCCATACGGCTTATTGTGGCTTGTCTGATGATAAGAACCAGAAGCACAATCGAATGAAGCGTGATCTGCGAGAGTTTATCGACCGTAAAACAACACCCGAAGAAGAACTGCGTTTTTATGAGGATTTTGCAAATAAATACTGAGGAGAATCATCATGCTTAAAACACCGCTCGGAGAAATCATTATTTCAATAGACAACACTGAAACAGAATACACTGCCGCTGCCGCCCCGCTTGACCACAGGTGCGATAAGCTGAACGGTCGGTATTATATCTGCGTGGAGCATGAAAACGACGGCAAACCGCATACCATAACCTGCCGTATCAGTGGATACACATCAAGTGAAAAAGACGGCACAGAAGACGGAGAAGACCTGCTGCTTATGAGCTTTTTCAAGGGCAGCGCAAAGCTGTCTATCGGAATTGAATTTGATTATAACGGCAAATACGATTATGAAGCCGTTCACTTACAGGACGGTATGCAGTTCAGAGTATTTCCGCACACGAAAACAAAGTATTTTGTGTTTGGTATTGCGTGGGTCGATGACTGCAATGATGGAAATGAGATACATACGTGGTTTGGCGCAGACCCGACATTTATGTATACTTCAAACAGCAAACAACGCATCGACAAATACATCGAGGAACACAAGGTCTGCGGGGACTGTATTTTCAAAGATGAAACGGAATTTCTGAATGTATTGTACTCAAATCAAGGCAGAATTGAAGTAATAGTGTGGTTTGAATACTGCAAAATCTCAGAACAGGAAAAGTCTCTCGGCGGCGGCGGTTGGATCGATAAACAAAATCCCGA
>CACYDO010000250.1 GCA_902773165.1 uncultured Ruminococcus sp.
AAATTTGCAAAAATCAATCCTGCAAAATTCCGACTGTCGCTTGTCCTATAAAAATCCGATATTTTCCTGATAAATCCGAATAACACTATCTCATTTCGTTGACTTTTCGTCATTTGTATGGTAAATTTAAATTAAGCAATGGGGCTGTTCTGTTAAGGAAAATAACGGAACAGCCCTGTTTATTTTAATTAAGGAGGTGTGAGAAAGATGGTCTTTAAAATACTTATCTTAGACAGAACGAGTGTAGATATTCGCAGATATATGGGTATGCCGGTATGGAAAGAGTGCGGCTTTGAGATCATTGGTCACACCTTTGATTTGACGGAAGCCGTAAGCCCAATTGCAAAAAGCAAATATGATATGCTGCTGTGCGTAAATCGTGAAACGAGCATGATCGCCGCCGAAACTCTGCGGTATGCGGCACGCAAAAAGATCGATATTCCGACTATTGTCATAAGCCATGAGGAATCTTCTAAGGATATGCGCGACTGTTTTTTGCTCGGCGCTCTCGATTACCTTTTAGAGCCTGCGTCGGAGGAGGATATTTCCGCCGCGCTTAAACGTGCGTCCAGAACCATCAGCGAAAGCATAATGGACAGGGAGTATTCCCACGCAGTCAGCAATTCATACGCTGAGCTGGAGCTTACGGAGGACAACACCGCAATGCAGGATAAGCTTATGGAATTTCTGATGAAGGTCAGAGGAAAAGCCATTACCGTTGAAGAAGCGGCGGATTATTTCGGCTTTAACCCCGATTATTTCCGCAGGGTCTTTAAAAAACGCTTCGGAGTTTCGTTCAGCGATTTCTACAAGCGGCTGATGATGGATTACGCTAAACTTCTGCTTTCTTCGGGACATTACAAGGTCGGCGAGGTGAGCGAGCTTCTCGGTTTTTCCTCATCGGATTATTTCACACGCGTTTTCAAGAAAATTACCGGTCATCTTCCGTCGGAATATCGAAAGTAAACGTAAAGCAGCCGTCAACTATCATGCGCGCGACTATGTATTTTGATATGCACCTGTTCATAGCAAGCTTCTGAATATTTCTGTGTGCCTGATGTTCGCTCATTCCCCATTTGTTCATAAGAAGCTGCTTTGCGTCCCTGAGCAGCTGTTTATCCTGCGCGTTATTCTCCATGAGTTCTCACTCTCCGAACAAAATTATAACAAAATATAAAATATCCCCATTCATAAAATTACAAATATCAGCAGCTTGAAACGGATACTAACATTTTACACTAAACAAACGAATAATTAAGCCAATGTCGGAATATTACCGTATGATGTCGGCAATTTAGCGCCGCGGCATTATTGCCTTAAAAGCCGCAATTTTAGTATTATTATTCAGTAGGTTTTTTTAGGGAGCCACTGATTAAATCATAGATTCCTTAACCTTTACAAAATTTCCGAGGAGGAGAAAAGTTATGTCATATGTTGATGAGGTGATCGAAGAGGTCACTTTGAAAAACCACGACGAGCCGGAGTTCCTGCAGGCTGTAAGAGAAGTTCTCGATTCGATAAGACCTGTTGTCGAAGCAAACGAGGCAAGCTTCCGCAGAGACGCAGTGCTTGAAAGACTTGTCAACCCCGAGCGTCAGATCAAGTTCCGCGTTCCGTGGCTCGACGACAACGGCGACGTTCACGTAAACACGGGCTACAGAGTACAGTTCAACTCCGCTATCGGACCGTATAAGGGCGGACTCAGACTTCACCCGTCGGTCAATATCGGTATTATCAAATTCTTAGGATTCGAGCAGATCTTCAAGAACAGCCTTACGGGTCTTCCTATCGGCGGCGGCAAGGGCGGCTCTGACTTCGACCCCAAGGGTAAATCCGATCGCGAGATCATGAGATTCTGCCAGAGCTTCATGACAGAGCTTTGCAAATACATAGGCGCGGATACCGACATTCCCGCAGGCGATATCGGTACGGGCGGAAGAGAGATCGGCTACATGTTCGGTCAGTATAAGCGCCTTCGCAATCTGTTTGAGGGAACACTCACCGGAAAGGGTCTTTCCTTCGGCGGTTCTCTTGCTCGTACAGAGGCTACGGGCTACGGCTTGCTTTACCTTACAGACGAGCTTCTCCGCTGCCACGGCGAAACGCTTGAAGGCAAGACGGTCGCTGTTTCCGGCGCAGGAAACGTTGCGATCTACGCTATTGAAAAAGCTATTCAGCTCGGCGCAAAGCCCGTGACCTGCTCCGATTCGACAGGCTGGGTATATGATCCCGACGGGATCGACGTTGCGGCTCTTAAAGAGATCAAAGAGGTTAAGCGCGCAAGACTTACAGAGTATAAAACATATCGTCCGAACGCCGAATATCATGAGGGTAAGGGCGTATGGAGCATTAAGGCGGACGTTGCACTCCCCTGCGCAACGCAGAACGAGCTTGGTCTTGAAGACGCTCAGGCTCTCGTTGCAAACGGCGTTATCGCTGTATGCGAGGGCGCTAATATGCCTACTACTGAGGAAGCTACTAAATATCTCCAGGACAACGGCGTTTACTTTGTTCCCGGAAAGGCTGCAAACGCAGGCGGCGTGGCTACATCGGCTCTCGAAATGTCGCAGAACAGCGAACGTCTGAGCTGGTCATTCGAAGAGGTTGACTCAAAGCTCAAAAAAATCATGGAAAATCTTTATCACAATATCGACAATGCCGCTAAGAAATACGGCTTTGAGGGCAACTACGTAGCAGGCGCGAACCTTGCAGGCTTTGAGAAGGTTCTCGATGCGATGAATGCTCAGGGTATTGTCTGATACCAACATCTGTTATTTATAGAACAGTATATCCTGTATAGTATATTGCAGATTACAGAAGCGGAGCTGCCAAAGGATTTTAAAATTTATGCACCGGGAGGAATTATCGTATGGATACAAATCAGAACAATTTAACTACGGGATTTTTGCCCATATGCCCCTTTGAATCAGACCATCCCGACATGCTGATAGCCGTGCCGCAGCGCGACAAACGGCTTGACGTTATCACACAATGCGAATATTCCCAGAACACCGAAACATATGACTGATTTTCCACTTCTGTAATACGGCGGCATCGCATAAAAAATGCGGTGCTGCCTTATGCTGTTTATGGTAAATTGTAGATATTGCACTATATAGTAAACGATATATTATTGTGGAGTGTGGAGTTTTTATGAATCAGCCCGATTTTATTGCTTTCCACTTTCCGCTTTTCAATTTATTTATTATCGCCAAATTGGTATAATTACAATGCCGTTTACTAAAATGTAAATTGTTGTTTACTGTAAAATAATAGTAAGCAAACCCCAAAACGCGGAGAACAACTAACCGTTACAAAAAGCCCCGCCGGAACCGCCTCCAGGCGCACGCCTGGTTGACTTTTTGGGGGGATATGGATATACTGGTAACATGGGAAAAATTATTTATAAGGAGTATCGGAATAATATGAAAAAGATTCTTCTCTGCAAAGAGACGGACGAACGCGAAACACGTACCGCGCTTATTCCCGACGATGTGAAGAAGCTTACGGCAATGGG